>JBBSGN010000401.1:0-3842 GCA_038254085.1 Chloroflexia bacterium
ACACCTACTTCGTAGCGGACGCTGTATCCCCATGCCTAAAGGCAGGGGCATTAGCGTCTGTGCGATAAGTAATCGTTGCCTATCAGTTCGGGCTCATGTTGCGCAAAGAAGGCGGTCAGGAATGCTTCGATCTCATCCTGGTGTGCGATAAGTAAATCGCAGGAGGGGCAATAGCGACAGGTCTTATTCAATGAGATCAACTGGTTGGGATCGACATGGATCAGCAAGGGCAGTTTGCGCTGCCTGGTTTTCTGGGCGCACCCAGGGCAGACAGAAAAGCGAACGTCCTTATAAGGGTTCAGGACGAACTTATAGAGGGGAGGCAACTTGCCAAAGCGCCTAACTTCTTTCTTCACATATATCCCGACCTGTTCAACATTGGAGTTGCTTCTATTATACTTGAGAGCCGAAAGGTATTGTGGCGCCCCTGCTCTGGAACGTGATACGCCTCGCACGTTCGGCCCTCGCTCTCAGCGAGCAGCCCGGGAAGCCGGTTCAGGTCGCTTATGATATGCTGCGGGATGGAAGTGAGGCGGTGATATGATAGTCTGGAAACCGAACACAACACGAAGAGGAGGTCAACAATCATGGCAAGAGGCAAACCGAAAGCACCAAAACTGACCGGCACGCAAGCGATCCTGGCACAATTGGCGGCTTTGCCGCGCAATAGTAAACTCGTGATCGAGGGTGGAAAGCGGCCGCTGGGGATATATATTCGCGAAAACAAACAGGCCGTTCAACCGCAGGTAGCCCTGTGGGTGGAAGCGGGTAGCGGTTTCGTGCGTGCTGTTCAGGTGATCAATCCTATCCAGAGCAGCGATGACGGTATCACCGAGGCGCTTCAGTCCCTTGTGGAGTGCCTTGCCAGGCCGGCTGGTACCCCTCTTGCACTTGCACGTCCTCTACCTTCACCGGAACCGGGTCTGCCCGAGAAGATAGTGGTCAACGACCCGGCCCTGGCCGAGGCGGCGCACAACCTGTTTGCTCCTCTTGAAATACCTGTCGAATATGCGGAGCATTTGCCGAACTTTGAAGAAGCGTTCCGCGACATGTCCGCCGCACTCGGCGCCAAAGGGGACGGCGGGGAAGGCCCGCCCGAACCATTCGAGTGGGAAACTGATGAAGACCTGCTGCCTTCCCTCTATAAGGCTGCGGGGAGCTACTGGCGCCGGGCCCCCTGGGATTACCTGGGCAGCGACGTGCCTATAGCCATCGAGTTGGGCCAGCATGGACCCCAACCGGGTGTGGAGACCCTGTACGCGGTCGTTCTCGGCAACGCCGGCGAAGTATTCGGCGCAGCCTTCTATTATTCGCTGGAGGCTTTCGAGCGCACCTTACAGCAGGGTGAGGAGCGTATGGAGCGAGAAGAGGCAGAAGGCGCAGAAGGCGCAGAAGGCGCAATAGATGAGCAAGCTGGGAAAGCGGATCAGAGAGTGGACGAACTGATCAAGATGATGCGCCAGGCGGGCGCACCGGTGGATGACGTGCCGCCCGAGGCGCTACGCAGGATGCTGGCCTCAATGATGGAAGCTCAAGGCCTCTCTGCCGAAGACGGAGAAGAGGAAGGCGCAGGAGGATTGGGAAGCGTGGGAGGATTGGGCGAAGGCGAACCCACAGACGAAGAAGAATACCTGGAAGCTATCGAGGATAGCCTTCTGCTCTACTTCGACCCAGAAGACGCAAGCGATCCGACCTACCTGGACTGGCTGGCCGGGCGGAAGCTGAAATACGCTTCGCGAGAAGCCGTGCCTTCCTTTCACAGGTTGGTGGAGCACAGCGGACCGGTAAGGCCCAGCGATCAGGAGGTGAAGGCTCTAACGCTGGCAATCGAGGCCCTCAACCAGTTCTTCAGCGCTCACCGTGCCTTGCTTGATTACCCGGATATGGGAGTCTACCCCCTAATGATGGCCGGCAGGCTCAGTTACACCGCTCACATCGGCGAAGCCAAAGCCAAGGCCGACCGGCTGGCGGTAAAGATAAGCTTGCCGCCGGAAGGCTACCAGTGGGGGTACTGAACCATAATTATGGGTGATTTTGGCTACAGATCGCCCTTGTACGTGGACGACCAGCCAAACAGGGCGCGCAGCTTCTGGGCCTGGCTGAACTTGAACACCCAGCTTGATCGCTCCGAGCGTACGTAGAAGCTGCCGAAGCCGGGCAATGTTACGCTCTCCTCGGCCTTGAATGCCTCGTACAACGTGCCGGTGACGGCGTCCAGCCATGCCGTAGCGGCGCGCTCATCCGTGCCCATGCGTTCCGCAAGGCGCTTCGCCACTTCGGGTTTACCCACTCTGCTCACCTGCATTCTTGCCCCTCCTCATATGCTCGTATGCTCACTTGCCCAGGCGACGCTGCCAATATTGTATTGTAGGATTGTCGGGGTCTGTGCGCGCCCACATGTCCAGCCATGAGCGCGCCGCTTCACGGTTGCGCATGGCGTTGTGCATTGATATATAGGCATCGCACAACGCCGCGAACTCCAGATAGTGGTAACGCGAGCGCCTGAGCAGAGGGTCCAGTAGCTCTTTGGCTTTTTCGGGCTTTCTGTCGCGTATGCTCATTTTGGCGAGACCGATGCTGGCGAACATATAGTCTGGGTGCTCGGCCCGCAGTTTCTCAAGAAGAGCATACGACTCGGCATGGCGGCCCTGCAATTCGTAGGCTGCGGCCATGTTGTTCACTGTGGTGGGCATGGTAGGCGCATCGCTGCCCTCGATCTCTATCACATGTTTCAGAAGGCGCTCGGCCTCTTTACTATCGCCCTCTCGCAGCATCTCCAGCGCCTCGGCCATCGGCTCCTCCGCATCGTCCGACAAATAGCCTCGCTCAGGCTCATCGCTGATCTCGAAACTCATCAAGAGCACGTCGTGCCACACGCCATGTGACCACAGGCGCACCTCTCCACCCGGGATCAGCCCTGCTTCGACGGCGAGGTTCGCAGCTTCCAACCGCATGCTGTCCGGGCCGTGTTTACTCAGCGCGAAGTCGCGTAGGGCTTCTAACGCTTCCGGCGTGCGAAGCAACCTGGCGACACGCAAAGCGAACTCGCGCCCCACCGGGTCGCCCCGATCCAGCAGGGTAGATATGATGGCCTCAATCTCGGGGTGGGCGCGCAAGAATCGCCTGAAGGCCCGCTCGGCGACCTCATCGCTTGCCTTACCGGACTTACTCACCTTGCCGCTTACTATGGGCATGGCGCTCCGAAGATCCTCTATAGTTCTGGACGGCAGCCAGTAGCCGAGTGTGAAGGGCCAGGGCGCATGGCGCTCCTCCACCGGATTGCGCAAGTCGTCCAGGTTACCTGTTGTCAGATCGAATCCCGGTGAGAGCTTGAGTGCCTCCTGCCAACAGCGTCGGGCCTCCTTCTCCCGGCCCAACCTCATAGCCGCTACCCCCGCAAGGTGGTACAGGAGTGGGTTTCTAAGCGGCCCTTTCTCCATCTTATCTTTCTCAGCACTTTTGAGCACTGCCAGCACCCCATCGTCATCCCCCAGGTAGCTGAGACCTTCGACCTTCTTGGTCCACACGTCCGTGCCCCTGGACTGAGTGGCTTTGAGCTTCTCACCGAGTTCCTGCGCTTCGGCCAACTTGCCGCCGGCGCACAGGAAGCGCACCCTATTAGATAGGGCGTGCACGTTGCCTGGGTCGACGGCAAGAACTTTCTCAGCCGTGCTGATAGCCCTATCAATGTGACCATCGAGCCAGTGAAGCATACTGAGATTGTTGAGGGCGGGCAGGAAATCGGGTTTGCGCTGCAACAGGCGCTCGGCGGCTTTACGTGCACCTACGTAGTCTCCCCGATCAAGCAGGATAAGTGTCTCCTCGTTCAGCTCAGCTATCTC
>JBBSGN010000402.1:0-3834 GCA_038254085.1 Chloroflexia bacterium
AGACACGAGCCTGGCCGCCTCCTCCTACGGTTCTCACACTGCAAGACCTGGTTGGCCTGCCCAGGCAAATCCTCCCTGAGGAGACCTACACCCACCTTAGAAATGCGGGCAGGGAAACGGCGTTAGCGTTATTCAGCCTGTGGAAAAGCGTGGACCGTGCGAGGCGAGGCGCTTCGGGCGATAAGGTACGCAAGCACATAGATGTGGAGTAGCACAAGGTAGCAAGGAAGATGTCGGAACCCACTGTCCCACACGACGACCAGCCAGTCGGGAGTATTGGAAAGAAGGCAACTGCCGGTATCGAGCGCAACAAAGCCTCTACTTCGACGCGCAGTAAGCGCAAGAGCGGCCTGAGCCGGTTCCCGTTCGAGGAAGAGACCCTGTTCGACAAGGATGCCGGACCTGCCCTCGACGGCCCGATGGCCCCTATGGACGTTTCCTCCCTCGATGACAACGATACAGCCGAGCAGTATGACCTCAACGAGACGTTGGCCCCCAGGGCGGCAGGCACACGTGGTGGCGAGAGCATAGTCGAGGAACTTGACGAGATATATGACTTGCTCGCGCTCGAAGAAGACGCCCCGCAAGAGGCTCCCGTTGCACCCAAACGCCCCCGCACAGCAGCGGGCAGCAAGCGCAACGGGCATGGTGTCAGCCCGGATACAGTAGCTGTCGAGATTGAAGTCGAGATACTGGAGGCCACCACTTTAGGGGTAGGGATCGGGCCGCAATTTGAGGAGATCGAGCCGGACCCCGCCGAACTTGCCCGCGTAGTCACAGATGTGGTCGAGGTTGACCCGCCCGAAGAGCTGCAGAAGGTTATAGATCGCGCCCTCAATATGGAAGGCGTCTCTGTGGACGACCCGGTGCGCATATACCTGCGCGAGATAGGCCACACAGCCCTCCTTAAATCGCCCGACGAGAGCGCCCTCTCCGAGAAGATGGACAGAGGCCGCGAAGCGGTCGCCAATCTCAAAGCGCTCGATGAGGCCATTGCTGCCGGTAATACACCTGCCTCTGACGCCGAGGAGCATCGCCTCGAGCTTGAGGCCATCGCCAGGGAAGGCGACCGCGCCAAAAAGACGCTCGTGCAGGCCAATTTGCGCCTGGTAGTGAGCATCGCCAGACGCTACATCGGGCGCGGCCTCTCCCTCCTCGATCTAATCCAGGAGGGGAACATCGGCCTGATGAAAGCCGCCGACAAGTTCGACTACCACAAGGGCTTCAAGTTCTCCACCTACGCCACCTGGTGGATACGCCAGGCCATCACCCGCGCCATATCCGACCAGAGCCGCACGATTCGTCTGCCTGTTCACATCACCGAAATGATCACACGCCTGCGCCGTGTCGCCCACGAGCTACAGCAACAACTCTCGCGCGAGCCGACCGAAGAGGAATTGGGTGAGGCCCTCAACATGCCCGCCGAGCGCGTCCGTAAGGTGCTGGACATGGCTCGCCACCCGGCCTCCCTGGACGCCCCAATGGAAGAGGGCGAGGACAGCTATCTGGGCGACATCATCGAGGACGAGCATACCGGCGCGCCCGAAGAAGAGGCATCGCGCCAGATGCTCAAGGAGCAAGTGCAGGACATACTCAGCAAGCTCACCCCACGCGAGCGCGACATACTGCAAATGCGCTACGGCCTCACCGACGACCGCCCCCGCACGCTGGAAGAGGTAGCCAAAGAGTTCGGCATCACCCGCGAGCGCATCCGCCAAATAGAGACCCGCATCCTCCGCAAACTGCGTTATGCGCGCTATGGCGCGAGCAAGCTGCGGGGATATTTGGATTAGGCGCTTATAGCCCGCTTGTACCCTGTGGCTTGAAAGCTTACTGCCCGTCATCCGGCGCCTATCGCCCCAAAACCTCATACCATGCAGCTATCTAAGCGTGCTACCGCATTAGCGGCCCTCTCACTGGTTGCTCTCATCTCAGTTGCGCTGGGCGCAAGCTATGTGGCAAGCCGGGTCGCCACCAGCCAGGACCCCGCAACCCCCTCCTGGCCCACCTACATGCACGACCCCGCCCGCAGCGGCTTCAACGCGGGCGAGGTGCAACTATCCCCCGACAACGCCCGCAACCTCAAGCTTGTCTGGAAGCGCAAGCTGGGCAGCGGCAACGTGCTGGCCGCCCAGCCTATCATCAATGGAGATACCGCTTACGTAGGCTCCTGGGACGGTTTTCTGTACGCTCTCAACACCTCGGACGGCAGCATCAAGTGGAAAGTAGACCTGGGCAGGACCACCTCCAAGCAGTGCGCGCCCGACACGGCGGGCGTTACCTCAGCGCCTGTCGTCACCGACAAAGCCATCTACATCGGCGGGGGCGACCAGTACCTCTACGCGCTCAGTCCGCAGACCGGGGCCACCCTCTGGAAGTTCAAGACCGGCGACAACAGTGGGCAAGGAGGGGCCTATAACTGGGCCTCGCCCCTCTTCTATAAAGGCCGCGTCTACTACGGCTCCTCCTCCTTCTGCGACAAGCCGTTCCCGCACGGCGAGATGTGGGGCGTCAACGCGGATACGGGCGAGGCCGAAAGCCACGTTGACTTCGTGCCCAAAGACCAGCGCGGCGGCGGACTGTGGACCTCCCCTGTCGTAGACGAGTCCACCGGCAACTTCTATGTAACCATCGGCTCCGGCAACTTCTACATCCCCCACAGCTACAGCATCGCCCGCCTCGACCCTCAATCGCTGACCGTGACAAGCGCATGGCAGATACCCATCGAGGACCAGGTATTCGACGGCGACTGGGGCACCACCCCCACACTCTTCCGCGACCGCGACGGCAAGCTTATGGTTGGCGCGGCTGCCAAGAACGGCTACTATTATGCCTTCCACGCCGATAGCATCCACGCAGGTCCTGCTTGGCGGACTCGTATCGCCGACGGCGGCCAATGTCCCCAGTGTGGCGACGGCTCCATCTCGTCCAGCGCCTACGCCTACGACACCGTCTACGCCGCCGGGGGCTACCTGTCTCTAGGCCAGGCCCAGAAGTTCGCGGGCAGCGTCCACGCCTTCGACCCCACCACAGGCGCGATCAAGTGGATACACCCCACCACAGGCTCGGTCATACCCGCCCTGGCTGTGGCAAACGGTCTGGTGGTGGTCGCCGGTGGCGACACGATACAGGTCCTGAGCGCCGCAACAGGCGACCTCCTCTGGGAATACGCCACCGAAGGGGCTATATACGCCGCGCCCAGCGTAGCCGACGGCAAGCTCTACGTCGCCTCCACCGATGGCCTCGTTTACGCCTTCAGCGCAGGCCCCTACCCCAAGAACGCTCAGGCGTACAAAGTACCACAAGTCGGTAGCAACCCGCCCGGCTTCACTCCCTTCCGCACACCTGTAGAGGCCACACCGTTGCCCGGCCCCGAACAGTGTTTCCAGGAAACGGGTAAGTGCGCGCATGGTAAGTTCCTTGACTTCTTCAAGGCGAACGGCGGACTGGAGCGATTTGGCCCGCCCGTAACCGGCGAACTGAACGAAGCCGGGCGCGCCGTGCAGTACTTCCGCAACGCTATACTAGAGCTTCACCCCAAAGACCCCACCGGCGGTCTCGAAGAGGGCAATACGGAGGTCCACTTCGGCAACCTCGACTTCCGCCTTTGGTACTTCACACCGACAGACGAGCACTTTGACCCGACCCAGTCTGTCCCCGAAGCCACCTATATCCCAGAAACCCACCACAACCTCGCCGAGCCGTTCCTCTCCTACTGGCGCTCACATGGCGGCGTAGCCAACCTCGGCTACCCAGTCAGCGAGCCTTTCGACGAATACAACCCCATAGACGGCCAGACCCGCCACGTCCAGTACTTCGAGCGATCTCGGTTGG
>JBBSGN010000403.1:0-3829 GCA_038254085.1 Chloroflexia bacterium
CGACCCTCGCCATAATACTTTCGCAAGCGGGCGATCTCTCGTACTCCCTTGCCGGTTGCAATCGTCTCAATCTCGGTGGTCTTCCCAATGATTTCAAAGTACATCTGGGCCTTTATAGACCATTATAGCGAACAGCGGACTACTTCTTCCCCTCGAACAGCGCGGCCAACTCCGGCGGCATAGGTTCTACCGGCAGGGTGCCTATCTTCACGCTGTCGCCGTCGCGGGTGGCGACCAGCGTCTTCTTGCCCCATTCGGGGTCGGGGTCGGGGTAGTCGAGCCGCCATTGCGCGCCCCGGCTCTCTTTGCGCTCCAACGCGCAGCGCACGATGATCTCCGACACCTTGAGCATATTCTGTATATCGCGGGCCGTGTGCCAGCCGGGGTTGTACATGCGTGAGCCTTCGATGTGCAGGTTCCTGGCCCGCTCCTGCAACTGCATAATTTTGTCCAGACACTCGGCCAACCCTTCCTCGGTGCGGGCGATCATCGCGCCCTTTTGCATCGTCTCCTGTAGCTCCTGGGTGATCAGGTAGGGGTTCTCGGTGCCCGGCGACTCGAAGGGGGCCAGCAGGCTTTGGGCTTCCTCTTTCATCTGGGCCTCGATCTCGCCGGGGGCAGCTATAGCGTGCGAGCCTGACTTGACGTACCGGGCTGCCGCCTCGCCAGCGCGTTTGCCGAACACCAGCAGGTCGCACAGGGCGTTGCCGCCCAGGCGGTTGGCCCCATGCACGCCCGCCGCCGTCTCGCCCGCCGCGTACAGGCCGGGCACGTTGGTGGCGGACGTTTCGGGCGCGGCAGCCACCCCGCCCATCGTGTAGTGGATGGTCGGGTAGACCTCCATCGGCTGCGTAGTGATGTCCACATCGCCAAGCGCGTGGAACTGCTCGTACATGCTCGGCAGCTTCTTCTTGATGTAGTCAGCGCCTCGGTGCGTCACGTCCAGGTAGACCCCGCCGTGCTCGGTGCCGTTGCCTTCTAGCACTTCTCGGTAGATGGCGCGGGCCACCACGTCGCGGGGCAGCAGTTCAGGCGGCGGGCGGTTGTTGGCCTTGTCGTCCAGCCACCGCGCGGCCTCTTCTTCGGTGTCGGCGTAGCGGCCGACGTAATTGGGTGGGGTGTACTTGGGGTTGAACATAAAACGCTCGCCCTTGCCGTTGCGGAGGATACCGCCTTCGCCGCGCACACCCTCGGTGACGAGCAGACCGCGCACGCCGGGGGGCCATACCATGCCGGTCGGGTGGAACTGCACCATCTCCATGCCGATTAGCTCCGCGCCCGCGTTGAAGGCCAATACCGCGCCGTCGCCTGTCGACTCCCACGAGTTGGAAGTAACCTTGTACATGCGGCCCCAGCCGCCTGTTGCCAGCACCACCGCCTTCGCCTTGATCGCGAAGAAGCGGCCCGACTGGCGGTCGTAGCCGAACGCGCCCACCACCCGGTCGCCCTCTTTGAGCAGCCGGGTCATGGTGGTCTCCATGTAGACCTTCATGCCGAGCGACACGGCCTTGTCCTGGAGCGTGCGGATTAGCTCCAGGCCGGTGCGGTCGCCCACGTGGTTGAGGCGGCGGTAGGTGTGCCCGCCGAAGGGACGCTGCATGATCAGGCCGTCGGGCGTGCGGTCGAACACGGCCCCCCACTGCTCTAGCTCGATCACGCGATCCGGGGCCTCTTTGGTGAGAATCTCGACGGTGCGCCAGTTGTTGAGGAAAGAGCCGCCTCGCATGGTGTCTTGGAAGTGGACCTGCCAGTTATCCTTCTTGTCGAGGTTGCCGAGCGCCCCGGCCACCCCACCCTCGGCCATGACGGTGTGCGCCTTGCCGAGCAACGACTTGCACACCACGCCCACGTTGAGGCCCGCCTGCGCCGCCGCGATAGTGGCCCGCAAGCCCGCGCCCCCCGCGCCGATTACCAGAACGTCATGCTCAAATGTGTCGTAAGATTCCAATTATTCGCTCCGTCCACGCATCATAAGTTTGAGTAAGGTTGCCTGCGTTCTTCTGTCGCGGCCAGGTACTCGCGAATAGCATCCTGGCTATTCTCTATCGCTTCATCTTCCGTTTGCCCCTGTGACCAGCATCCGGGCAGAGCTGGGCAAGAGACGCTATAACCTTCATCGGACTTTTGTAGCACCACTTTGTATTTCATCTAATCCTCTCCAGTTCCTGGTTGACCGCATCCAGGTCGAATGCTTCAGGGTCAAAATCCTCTTCCATCCATTCTAACATTTCTTCATGTTCCGGATGGTTAGGGTCTTGGATAGCTTCCAGGAAGCTGACGTAGCCCCACATTCCGCCTACATCCTCCGGCGGACAGGCACGCTTGCCCTTGATACAAATCGGGTAGCGCACGCCCTCTTCGGGCGGTAAGACCTTCTCTACCATAATGTCGTGCTCCCAGCTATCGCCAAAGTCGTATTCATAGATGAACCTGGACTTCTCACCAGGAGCTATCTGGCTCAACTTTACAGTTTTCTCATTTTTCATCTCAGGGCCGAAGCCGAAGCCTGGGTCGGGCACGCCGTAATAGGTTCCACGCACCTTGAATTGGTGGAGATGCGAGTCGTACCAGCCCATCGTCGCCTGGAGAATGCGGTGAAGTTTGGCGAGGGTTATGTCGCTCTTGACCTGTATCCTTCTCCAAATTGGAGGTTGGCTATACTTGAGCGTTACCTTAAGCTGGTAAACGGGGGCGGCAAGTGATTGCTTGTCTGTAGGCATCTGCGTGTCCTTAACTCGCTCGTCTCCTAGAAGAACCTGAAGTCCTGTATCACTCCGGTCGCCAACAGCAGCACGTAGAGGTCCGTGAGGCCGACCGACACAAGGCTGGCCCAGGCGAAGAGGGCGTGGCGCTCGTTGAGGAAACTGACCTGCTTCCAGATACCGTAGCGGGTCTTATTGATAGCCGAGCAGGAGTAGCAATCAACCCGGCCCCCGATCAAGTGCCGCCAGGAGTGACAGGAGAAGGTGTAAAGCGCAAGTAACACGATGTTGACGACAAAGATGAGCGAGCCGACATTGACGTGGAAACCGTCAGCGAAGAAGAAGGCCACGATGGCGTCGTAACCCAGGATGAAGATGAAGACGACCGCCGCATAGAAGGCGTAGCGGTGGAAGTTTTGCAGGATGAAGGGGAAGCGGCGCTCGCCCGTATAATGCTTGCGCGGGAGAGGCTCTTTCACGGCGCAGGCGGGCGGGTCCCAGAAGAAGGCTCGGTAATAGGCCAGTCGGTAGTAATAGCAGGTCAGGCGGAAGCTGAGCGGGAAGATGAGGATGTAGACGGCTGGTGAGATGTTCCAGCCAAAGATACTCCAGTTTATGCCGAGCAGCGGCGAGTAGAAAGGGGAAAGGTATGGTCCAACTTCATAGAATTGGTTCTGAAAAGCACGGAAAGTCGAGTAGAGGACGAACGTGCCCAGCACTATTACGGTGAGGACCGGCCTCACCCACCAGGCGTCGCGCCGGCTGGTGAGGGGGAGCGGCGCGCGCCCTGCTTCTTTGCTTTGCGCGGTGGACGTAGATACAGCCATATGAGCCTTCCTCCTAGATGTTAGGGGATTCGGGATTTCGGGATTAAGGAATAGGCGCTTCTGAATAAGGCTATAGATGCTGCGATTATAGCACGAGTTGGAGAAATAGCAAAGTCAGCCAGGTAGATACATGCTCACATTGGGTGTAAACGAAAATAGGTCCGTAGGGGCACGGCGGTGACGTGCCCGTGCCAGGTGCGCAGCCAGGGATACTGATTTTCTCCACCTAAAAGGGCACGTCAACGCCGTGCCCCTACATCAATAATTCCTATACTCCTATTCTGAAAAGTTAAGATCCAG
>JBBSGN010000404.1:0-3825 GCA_038254085.1 Chloroflexia bacterium
AAGAATAGCCTTGCCGTCAGCAGTATAGTCTCCATTCCTTAGACGCTGATTCTCAAACTACCCGTACCGAGGAGGTAAAAGCAATGGACGATGTAAACCAGGAAGGCACAGGCCCGGCCCATCAATCGGGAGCGCGCAAAGGTGAAGAAATGGCATCGCAAGGCGAACCGGGCCGCGTGGAGATGGACGAAGAGGGTGCGGACCGCCCTGCGGGAGGGTCAACAGCCAGGATGTCCACAAGCATCAACCCGGATGCCGAAGACCCTATTGACCCTGCTATGCCTAATATGCCACCCGCTTGATACCATATTCAAGGTCCAAAGTTCAAAGCGATCTGAACTTTGGACCTTGAACCCCCACCAGGAGATGCGATGAACCAGGACCCTGGCAGCAGCCAGAGCCAGACCTCCTACTCGGCGTTGAAACGCTTCGTGCGTAAGCGCACTCCTGACGAGCAGTGCGACCTGTGCAGCGTAGAGATTGCGCCGGAACACTCGCACCTGATCGACCCTGTGACCCGGCAGCTGATCTGTGCCTGCACTCCCTGCGCCCTCCTGTTCGATGGGCAACCGGGAACGAAGTACAAGCGCGTCCCCCAGAGGCTCCGCGCTCTACAGAACTTCCAAATGACCGACGAGCAGTGGGACGACCTCCTCATTCCGGTTGGCATGGCGTTCTTCTTCAATAGCAGCACGGAAGGGCGGGTGATGGCTTACTACCCCAGCCCCGCCGGCCCAACCGAGTCGTTGCTTACTCTGGAAGCGTGGCAAGAGGTAGTCGAAGACAACCCCG
This sequence comes from Chloroflexia bacterium, assembly GCA_038254085.1. Classification (GTDB taxonomy): domain Bacteria; phylum Chloroflexota; class Chloroflexia; order QHBQ01; family JADMIH01; genus JADMIH01. Next base: position 793 of record JBBSGN010000404.1, read on the forward strand.
TGCTACGAGAGATACAACCAGACGTGGAAGGTCTGCTGGTCAACCGGATAGGCGGCGCGCAAGAGTATTACCTCGCGCCCATAGACAAGTGCTACGAACTGGTCGGCCTAATCCGCGCCAACTGGCGGGGGTTGTCAGGTGGTCACGAGGTGTGGAAAGAGATAGCCCAGTTCTACAACAGGTTGAAGGAACGCGCCGAGGTCGCTCGTTCGCGTGCCTGACCTGAACTTTGAAGTAGAAGATGCGGAAGCCATTCCTTATGCCGCCACACCCATCCTGGGCTTCAAGTTGCGCGTCTCTAACGCCGACCCTCAGGAGCAAATAGAGACAGTCGCCCTCACCTGCCAGATACGGCTTGACGTCACCCGTCGTCGCTATAATGAAACAGAGAAAAAGAGGTTGAGCGACCTATTCGGTGAGCCTGAGCGCTGGAGCCACACGCTCCGCAGCATGTTATGGACGTTCGCCAACCTCAACATACGAGGTTTCTCCGGTAGCATACTTGTAGACCTGCCGGTGTCATGTACCTACGATTTCAATGTCGCTTCAGTCAAGTACTTTTATGCTCTGGAGTCGGGCGAAATACCTCTCTCCTTTCTCTTCAGTGGCACGGTCTTTTACAGGTCAAAAGACGAGGGGCTACAGGTCGAGCAAATCTCCTGGGAGAAGGAAGCGACGTACCGCCTACCTGTGGAGGTGTGGCAGCGGATGATAGACATCTATTACCCGAACAGCGCGTGGATTTATATGCATCGAGACAGCTTCGACAGGCTCAACACCTATAAGCTCGAGCGTGGTATTACGACCTGGGAGCAGGTCGTGGACAACCTCCTCGCCCAAAATTCGGAATTATCTTCAGATGTGGACGTAGCTAGATGAATATGGCACAGGTCGAAAAAATCATCAGCGCGGTCCTCTACGAAGGGTACGTGCTCTATCCCTACCGCCCCTCGTCTGTGAAGAACAGGCAGAGGTGGACTTTCGGTGGGCTTTATCCCGAATCGTACAGCGCGGCGAACGGGGGCTTTGAACCCTCTCTGGCGCAAACAGAATGCTTGATAGAAGGAGACGCAGACACGACCCTTGAGGTAAAGGTACGTTTCCTGCACATCCTGGCTCGTGAGGTGCGGGAGCTAACCACGCCCGTGTCGGAACTACCTCTCGATATTAATCTCATTTCAAGCCCGGTCGCAGCGCTCTGGGTGGGCGACAGGCTCTTTCAAACCTGGCAGGAAGCAACCGAGCGAGACGCAGGCAGTGTGGAACTCAGGCTAGGTGACCTCCTTGCGTTGCCGCATACTTTCACCTTCGATTATCCTGAAAGTCGAGAGGTTGAGCTTTTACGTTCGGATGTAGGCCAAATGGTGGGTGCGGTAGTGCGGACTCAGCACGCCCTTGCAGGCTCCGTGTCGGTAGAAGCGGAAGCTGTAGTTCAGGGTGTGTACAGAGTCAGGGTGCGGATTACCAACCTCACACCCTGGCAGGGGACTGACGACACTGGGCATCGCGAAGAACGTGATGACGCTCTTCTCAGCACATTCGCTTCAACTCATACCATACTGAGCGTTCGTGGTGGCGGCTTTGTCTCGCTCTTCGACCCACCTGCCGAATACAGCGAGGCGGTAGCAGCCTGCTCCAACGTCGGCACTTGGCCCGTGCTGGTTGGGGAGGAAGGGGCTTGTGACATGATCCTCTCCTCGCCAATCATCCTCTATGATTACCCGCAGATCGCGCCCGAAAGCCCAGGCGACCTCTTTGACGGCACGGAGATAGATGAGATACTTACGTTGCGTATCATGACAATGACGGACGAAGAGAAACGGGAGATGCGCGCCGTAGACGAGCGCGCCCGCGCCCTCCTTGACAGGACCGAGTCGCTCACGAGCGAGCAGATGATGAGTATGCACGGCACGGTGCGGAGCATCGCGGCCAGGCGCGCCGAGCCGGACCAGGAGGCTCACCAATATGGATAACTGGGGAGAGCTAGAGAGCAAGCCGCCGCCACAGCATATTCGCGTGTCCGGGGTGGACCTGCGGGCGGGCGATCAGGTGGTGCTACGCCCACTGAAGGGGTCCGACATCATGGACATCGCACTGGCGGGGAAAGTCGCAACGATAGAATCGCTCATGCAAGATTATGAAGACAGGGTGTACGTCGTGGTCACAGTGGACGACGACCCTGGCAAGGAGTTCGGGCTGGAGCGCAAGCCCGGCCACCGTTTTTTCTTCTCACCCTTCGAGATTGAACCACTCACTTCTCAAAGGAAGGCCGAGTGACAGTCAAGAGCATACTCATCGCGGGCATAGGGAACATCTTCATGGGTGACGATGCGTTCGGTGTCGAGGTTGCTCAGGAACTGGCGAAGCGTGAGATGCCAGAGGGTGTAAGAGTAGTAGATTTCGGCATACGGGGGTTCGACCTCGCCTACGCGATCCTCGATGGGTACGACGCTACGATCATGGTTGATGCTATACAGCGAGGGGGAGCGCCGGGTACGCTTTACCTTATAGAGCCGGATATCGATAACCTGGGAGAGTTGGAAACCCAGATGATAGAGACGCATGGGATGCATCCGGTAAAGGCGCTCAATCTGGTCAAAGCTATGGAGGGCAGGCCGGAAAATCTCTACTTGGTCGCGTGCGAACCGGCAACTTTCGGCCCTGAGGACGAGGGACAAATGGGCCTGAGCGAGCCGGTGCAGGCTGCGGTCGGCGAGGCCATCCGCATGATCGAGGCACTCCTGGCGGAGAGATTGGGCGCTTCGCAAATGCTAACGCACGCCCATAAAGGCCCATAGAACCTAATTCATAGGAGGTGAGCAAAATGGAATGGCTTCTAATACATACTGGCGGCAATCGTGGTGATCATCCTGGTTGGGGTCCTATTGAACCTACCTGATATAATGCGCTATATGCGTATTCGGAAAATGTAGACTGAGCTTTCATGCACGAGATGTCTATGATGGCTTATCTGCTGGAAGCGGTCGAAGAGAAAGCGCGGGAGAGGGGAGCCAGTCGCGTCACTGCGATAAA
>JBBSGN010000405.1:0-3824 GCA_038254085.1 Chloroflexia bacterium
CTAAGTACTCAGACTATCCAGCAGCTTGGATCAAGGAGGATACCTAGATGCATCGTTACCTCGCCTGGTTGGTTGGTTGGCAACAACTACCTATTCTCTTCGTTAGTGTGGTGATGGTGATTAATTTGGCTGCATGCAGTGCAACGAGCCAGCAGCCTGCACTCTCGGTCCAGGTAGCGACAGCTGTTACTACCCCAACATCAGTAAATCTTTCCCCCACGGCCTTGTCCAAATGGGCACTTGCCACTGCTGACGCGCAACGCGACGCGGAATACAGAACCGCTGTGGCTCTCTCACCCACGATAGACAAAAGCTTACTTTCATTTGGAACACCAGAACCTACTTGGACGCCACAGATGGGAATGTTACCGGGGTGCGCCAATGCAACCCCGCGAGGGCCACAATGCCTGAGTGCTTGGCGAGGTGTCATCAACGGGGAGATAACTGACGTTCAAGCGGGAAAGTATGGTAGTGATAGCGATGAGTTACAAGGGCTCGTCTTGGTGCATATTTGGGGACAGGCATAGGATGCTATCTACGATACTCCGCAACGAGTGGGCGCAGCACACATCGCAGCGGTGAACGGTATGTTATTCACTCTGACTCCAGATGATTCGCAATATCAAGTAACCTTCGTCTTCGACCTCACCACCCGCCAATGGCTATCCCTGACGCCGGTGCCCTCCGTCTCCCCCGTTCTATCTCCGTTACCGACAATCTCACCACTACCCACCTTGCCATCGCCGTAGGCATACCGCTTATCTCAACAAATAAGGGGCCGAGATTCGTTCTCAGCCCCCTTTGCCTATATACTGTAGGCGTAGAAGTCCAGTCCTAACTCACACCTCACCATATGCCCATGAATGCCCGGCGTCTTCTTCCCTTGCCGTTGCCCCATAGGCGGCGGCGCTTTATCTCGGCGTCGTGGCGGTCGGTGCGGGGCCACATCTGGCGGAACATGTACCACTGGTCGGGGTAGCGGCGGATTACCTCCTCCATCCGGCTTACTATCTGCTGGGTGATTATCTGGATGTCGCGCTCCTTATCGCCCGTGAGCAAATGCTCGTACTCGATTGGCGGCTCGAACGCGCCGAAGAAGGTCTTGTCACCCCGCTTGCGGGCGCAGTAGCCGATCACGATGGCGGCTCTCGTTTTGAGGGCGATTGCAGCCGGACCCGCCGGGAGCCATGCCGTCTCGCCGAAGAACTGCACCGGCACGCCCTCTTCGCCCTGGGGCCGGTCGAATAGCAGCATCACGATCTCGTTGTGCTTGAGGGCCATGAATATCTGCTTGAGCGAGCCTGCTTCCAGCTTGATAATTTTGAGGCCGTTCTTCTCGCGCGTGCCGTTTATCAATTCGTCCATCTTTTGGGGCTTGAAGGTGTCGGCCACCGCGTACAGGGGCAGGCCCCGGCTACCCAGGAGCGCCCCCGCCAGGTCCCAGTTGCCGAAGTGGCCGGTGATCGCCAGCACCCCCTTGCCTTTAGCCAGCGCCTCGTCCAGATGCTCCCAACCGCGCGGGCTGGGGATGGCCTCGCGTATATCCTGGGCGTCCAGGTGGGGGAAGCGCAGGAAGTCCACCAGCGTCTTGGCGTAGTTGCGGAACGAGTCGCGCGCGGTCTCCTTGACTACCCGCCAGTCGGCGTTGTCGCCCATCACCCGGCGCATGTTGCTCACCGCGTTGGCCGAATGGGTCTTCCAGGTGAGATATATGAAGTCGCCCACCGCAGCGCCCACCCAGTAGGCAAAGCGCAACGGCACCTTCCCGGACGCATAGCTCACGCTCCTGAAGGTCCAGTATTTAATGCCGGTCCAGATATGGTCAAGCGCTTTCTTAAATAATGTCACGGAGGCAGACTCCCTTCGGGAATTATGAATTATGAATTAAGACGATTAATTCATAATTCATAATTATTTCCGTCCGTTGCCCGCCATCACGCCATCCGAGTTGGGGACTGGGGGTTGGGTGACGGTGTCGGCAAGGTCGGCCATGTGGGCTTCAGAGCCGTCGGCGGGGCGAGCGCCCTTCCTGGCGTATCGCACAATGTACTCTTCGACCATGTCGTGGGCCTCGTCGTCGGTGAACTGCACGGGCGGGCTTTTCATGAAGTAGGAGGAAGGGGCCTCTAACGCGCCGCTGATGTCGTTGTCGAGGGCCAGCTTGAGACAGCGCACCGCGTCTATCACCACGCCCGCCGAGTTAGGCGAGTCCCACACCTCCAGCTTTAGCTCCATGTTCAGAGGCACATCGCCGAAGGTCGTGCCCTCGATGCGGATGTGGCACCACTTGCGGTCTTCAAGCCAGGGCACGTAGTCGCTGGGGCCGACGTGGACGTTCTTCTCGCCCAGGTCGTAGTCAAGCTGCGAGGTGACGGCGTTGGTCTTGCTGATCTTTTTAGATTCGAGGCGCGAGCGCTCGAGCATGTTGTAGAAGTCCATGTTGCCGCCGAAGTTTAGCTGGTAGGTGCGGTCAATCTTCACGCCGCGCTCGCGGAAGAGGCGGGTTAGCACGCGGTGGGTGATGGTCGCGCCTACCTGGCTCTTGATGTCGTCGCCGATGATCGGCAGGCCCTTGTCGGTGAAACGCTTCTGCCAGTACGGCTCGCGGGCGATGAACACCGGGATGCAGTTGATGAAGCCCACGCCCGCCTCTAGCGCCTGCTCGACGTACCACTTGGTCGCCATCTCGCTGCCCACCGGCAGGTAGTTGATAATCATGTCGGTGCCGGTGTCGCGCAGGATTTTCACGATATCGGCGGTCTCGCCTGGAGCTTTCTGTATCGCCTGCGAGAGGTATTGGCCGAGGCCGTCGTGGGTCATGCCGCGCTGCACGGGCACGTTGAGCTTCGGCGCCTTGCTGAACTTGTAGGTGTTGTTCGGCTCCTCGAAGATGGCTTCGGAGAGGTCTTTGCCCACCTTGTTCTTGTCAACATCGAAGGCGGCGCTGAACTCTATGTCGCTAATATGGTAGCCGCCCAACCTGCTGTGCATGAGGCCGGGTATGAACTGGTCGTCCGGCGCGTCGCGGTAGTACTCTACCCCCTGCACCAACGAGGACGCGCAGTTTCCCACACCGATAATCGCCACACGAATCTTCTTTTTGCTTGTCATTTCTGGGTTATCTCCTTTTTCTTAGTGGTCGGCTCTCTTGACGACCGACGACGGACGACGGACGACCGGTCACTCGCAACTCACAAGTCCGTCACCTGGTTGAACAACTCCCGGTACTCTTGCAGGCGCTCGCGGTTGAGACGGTAGATGCGCTGGCGGCCTGCGTGAGTGGGCGCGACGAGGCGCGCGCGCTTGAGGATGAGCAGGTGCCATGAGGTGAGAGGTTGGCTGAGGTCGAGGCGATCCGAGAGATCCTGCACACTGAGGCCGTTCTCGCGCCCAAGCTCTTGCAGAATAGCCAGCCGGGTAACATCGCCAATCGCCTTGAGGAATGCCTTCAGGGTGACGACAACCTCTGCTTGCTCCTCCGACAGAACAGGAGGGACGTACTCTCTGACGCTCCTGCGAGCGCCCTTTTCTTGCTCAGGCTTGACGTTGCCGAACGAAGTCACATTGCTGTCCAATCTCTTATACGTTATGAGGATGCTCTGATTATCCTCTTTGCTTGCTTTGATACATAAAAGACCGCTTATATAGTAAAGCATTTATATGTGGCTGTCAAGGCGAGCGTCCCCTACGGTTCCACCAGGCATTGGGGGCTAATCAAGGATCCTCTAAACGCAAAGACGCAGAGACGCAAAGGACGCACGGAGAATGAGCGAGGGATGACGGGTGAGGGGTTGGCGGCTCTCGGGCTGCGCTCTCCATAGCCA
>JBBSGN010000406.1:0-3819 GCA_038254085.1 Chloroflexia bacterium
CCTAACACCCATCACCCAACTATACCCTACGCCCGAACTCCCGCTCAAGCTGCATTTGTGAGAGGTGAAGCATGGTGGGGCGGCCATGGGCGCAGGCGCGCGGGAAGCGACAACGCTCTAGCTGGTTGAGCATGGCGCGCATTTCGTCGAGGGAGAGGGTCTGCCCAGCCCGGATTGCGCTGTGGCAGGCCAAAGTAATTGCCATCTCCTCGCGCCATCGAGTGGGTTGGCTACCGCGCAGCACGGTGTCCAGGATCTCAAGCAGGTCACGGCCCAGGTCGCGCCGCGAGCCTGCGTAGATAGCGGGCACAGTGCGGACTAGAAGGGCGTTATCGCCGAACGGCTCTATCTCGAAGCCCAGTTCAAACAGGAGAGGCAGTATCGGCTCGACCTCGGCGCGCTGGCCCGCAGAAAGCTCCAGGGAAACGGGCTGTAAGAGCGGTTGCACGGCCAGCCCGTCGTTCTCCATAGCCGCGCCCAGCTTCTCGTACAGTATGCGCTCGTGGGCGGCGTGCTGGTCAACCAGGAACAGGCCGGCCCCCCGCTCGCGCTCATGCCCCTCGGCTATGATGTAAGTACCGCCCACCTGGCCGACCACCCGCAATGGTGGCAAGCTCCGCGGAGGTGGAGGCGGCAGCGGTTCGCCCCCTGTCTCGCCCGATTGCGAGGCCCGCTCTTGCCACATCGGGCTTTGTACGGTTGGAGTAACGTCTATGGGAAGCCTGGATGCGCTGCCTATGCCCTCTGCCTGCCCCCAGGTGAACTCCATCTCGATGCTGGGCTGTTCAGGCGGGAGTGCCCAGCCCTGCGAGTTGCGCGAGCCGTAGATCGGGGCGGGCACGTGGGCTTGAAGCGAGGAGCGCACGCTGCGTTGCACCGCACTGAACACCGCACGCTCATCGCGGAACTTCACTTCGGCTTTGGCGGGGTGAACGTTCACATCAAGGAGAGAAGGATCTATCACCACGTTGACGATTGAGAGGGGGTGGCGGCCCACCATGAGTAGGGAATGGTACGCCTCCTCCACTGCGAACTGGAGCATACGGCTCTGCACCGCCCGCCGGTTAATGAAGAAGTGCATCGCTTGGCGGTTGGAGCGCGATACGGCGGGTGGAGAGATATAACCGTGCACGCTTACGCCCATATTGGGCAACGTGTCGGCCTCCGGCTCCCCTTCGTCAGGATCGAGGCCGACAGGTAAGAGGAGGCGTGCCACCTCGGCCCCGTAAACGCACACCGCCGCCGCACGCAAATCGCCGCTGCCCGGCGACTGGAAGGTTTGACGGCCCTCGTTGGTGAGGCTGAAGCGCACGGACGGGTGGGCCAGCGCGTACTGCTGCACCAGCGCCGTGATATGCGCCGACTCGGCCTGCGGGCTTTTGAGGAACTTCAGGCGGGCAGGCAGATTGAAGAAAAGGTCGCGCACGGTGATTATGGTGCCGTAAGGCGCGCCGCGTACCCCCTGCGAAATGATGCGTGCCCCCTCTAACGACAATTCGTATCCCGCCTGCGCTCCCTGCGGGCGGCTGACCAGGGCTGTCTTGCTGACGGCGGCTATGGAGAACAGCGCCTCGCCCCGGAAGCCGAGGGTGGTGACGGCCCACAGGTCGTCAGCCGTGCGTATCTTGCTGGTGGCGTGGCGCAGGAACGCGCGCGGCATATCTTCAGGCGGCACGCCAGCACCGTCGTCAATGACCCGTATCGACTCGCGCCCTCCGCCCTTCATCTCTACCCGAATGTTAGACGCGCCGGCGTCTATAGAGTTGTCAAGGAGTTCGCGCACGACCGAGGCCGGACGCTCAACTACCTCACCGGCAGCGATTTTGGACGCAACGTCCTGGGGCAGCACCTGGATGGGCCGCGAACGGGTTTGCTCAATAGGACCGGCGGGGATAGCATTCATGTTTGGAACAGTCTACCCCATGTGGCGGGGTGGAGTCCAGTTTGCACGCGACGGATGTCGGTGGTCGGTCGTCACTTCCCTTTAGCAATCAAACTACGGCTCTATTCGCCGGTCAACCAAGCGTCAACGCTTTACGAACGGCGGCGTCGCGGCGCGAGGGGCCGACTATAGAGAGGTGCAACTTGTCGGTGGTAAAAAGCTTCTGGGCGAGGGCTTGAACATCGTCGGCGGTGACTGACTCGATCTTTTCCAGCACGTCGTCCACCAAGTCTATGCGGCCCAGCATCAGCTCTTGCCACCCGGCCCAGTGAGCGACATAGCCGCTCCGTTCCAGGCTGAGAAGGGTATGGCCCTTGATGTACTCCTTGATCTTGCGAAGCTCGACCTCCGGCGCTTTGATTTCGCGGATGCGCTTTAGCTCGGAAAGTATAGCGTCAAGGGCGGGCAGTATGCGGTCGTTATCAACGGCGGCGTGGACCCCGAACGCCCCCGCGTCCGAGTAGCTTTTCACGAAGCTCGACACCGAGTAGGCCAGGCCCCGGTTCTCGCGCAACTCTACAAAGAGGCGAGACGACATCCCGCCACCCAACAGCGCGTCAAGCACGTCCTGGGTATAGCGGTCGGGGTGGTTATAGGAGAGAGCGGGCACACCAAGTATCAGGTTGGTCTGCTCGGTGCGCTTCCTGTAGGGCATCATGCGGGGGCCAGTGGGCTGCTCCGGCGCGGCGGGCGGAGAGGGGGCCTTCTCGCGCGCGGGCACCCCGCCCCACAGGCGCGTCGCTTCTTCTACCACGGCCTCGTGCGTCACGTTTCCGGCCACACTGACTACCATAGAGGAGGGGCTATAGCGCCTGTCCAGGTGTTCCACCAGGTCATCGCGCATTATAACGCCCACCGTCTCTTCCGAGCCTGCCACGTCCAGGCCATACGGGTGGTTGCCCCACATCAGGCTGTCAAATGCCAGGTCGGCTATCTCAGGCGGCGAGTCGTAGGTGGAGCTTATCTCCTCAAGGATGACCGCGCGTTCCTTGTCTACTTCCTGCGGTATCAGAAGCGGGTGGAGGAGCATGTCGGTAAGCACGTCAAGAGCGGTCGCCATGTACGGGCTTGGCACCAGGGCGCGATAATTGGTATGCTCGTGGTCGGTGGCGGCGTTCAGCCCGCCTCCTACCCCCTCGATAGCCTCGGAAATCTGCACGGGGTTGGGACGCTGGGTCGTGCCCTTGAAGACCATGTGCTCGACGAAGTGGCTCACGCCGCTCACGTCGGGTCGCTCGTCCCGCGCTCCTACCCGCACATAGAGTTGCACGGCGGCAGACCTGGTGTGCGGCATCTGTGCGGTGACTATCGTCAGGCCATTAGGTAAGATAGTTTTTTCGTACAAAGCCGTTTCTTGATCTTGGGTTTTGGATTTTGGACTGGTGGTCACGGTTCGGATATGGCCTGCTCAGTGAACGGCATGTCGAGTTGTGTGGCTTGCCGTGCCAGATAATCGGCCAACATGGTTAGCGCGGCCTCGGCTGATTGGCGCTTGTTTCCGAGGCGATCCGCTTGCCAGCAGAAGTGTTCGGCCTTCTCTGTGTCGCGGGCTGACAGGCCGATGTAGACGGTGCCGACAGGCTTCGCGGGCGTGCCGCCGGATGGGCCTGCGACGCCTGTTATAGAGACGCCAATATCCGCCCCGGTCGCGTCTCGCACGCCACGCGCCATTTCAAGGGCGCACTCCGCGCTGACTGCCCCGTACTCGCGGATGGTGGCGGGCGAAACGTTGAGCAGGCCAATCTTCACGCCGTCGTCATACGCGATGACCCCGCCCAGGAAATACGAGGACGAACCCGACACGTCGGTTATGAGGCTGCCCAGCAAGCCGCCCGTACAAGACTCGGCCACCGCCAACGTCATGCCCGCAGAGGTCA
>JBBSGN010000407.1:0-3814 GCA_038254085.1 Chloroflexia bacterium
ACTGGAGCGAGGATAAGGCGTCGCGGCTCGGCGCTGCGCTGGCCTACTATGCGATCTTCTCGATAGGGCCGCTGCTGCTGATTGCTATCTCGGTGGCGGGGTTGGTATTCGGGCAGAAGGCTGCCGAGGGGCAGATCGTCGGCTCGATCCAGGGCGTGGTCGGAACGCAAGCCGCCGGGGTGATCCAGGACGCGGTCAAGAACGCCAACAAAGGCGGCGCGAACATCCTGTTCACTATAATCGGCGTCGTCACCCTCTTGCTGGGCGCAGCCGGTCTGTTCGGCCAACTTAAGGACGCGCTGAACACTATATGGGAAGTCCGGCCCAAGCCGGGGGGCGGCATAATGGGCGCGACCAAGCAGAACCTTCTCACTTTTGCAATGGTGCTGGGCACCGGCCTGTTGCTGATGGCCTCGCTGGTCGTGAACGCAGTGTTGGCCGTGCTGGGCGATGTCTTCAAGACCGTGCTGCCGGGCGGTGCGCTCATATGGCAGATCGTCAACTTCATTGTCTCCATGGGTGTCATCACACTGATGTTCGCTCTCATCTTCAAGTTCCTGCCAAGCGTGAAGATCGCCTGGAAAGATGTGTTTCTGGGAGCGGCTGTGACGGCGTTCTTGTTTGTGATCGGGCAGATCGCGCTCGGTTTCTATCTTGGTCTGGGCAGCGTCGGTTCGCCCTTCGGCGCGGCAGGCTCGCTGGTAATCGTGCTGGTCTGGATATACTACTCGGCGCAGATACTCTTTTACGGGGCCGAGTTCACCCAGGTATACGCCAACAAGTACGGCTCAGGCTTCCAGGTAAAGGGCAACGCCGAAGCGATAACCGCAGAGGCCCGCGCACACCAGGGCTTGACCGGCAAGAAGTCGGAAAAGAAACGCAAAGAGAAAGGAACCGCTCGGCCCAGGCTAGCAGAATCGCCCTGGTTCAGATGACCAGAAGGCACAAGGCAGAAATAACCGACTACCGAGTACCGAGTACCGACTACCGATCACTGATATGAGAATAGAGGTCGTGCAAGGCGACATCACCGAGCAGCAGGTGGACGCCATCGTCAACGCCGCCAACAACTCGCTATTGGGCGGTGGGGGCGTTGACGGAGCTGTTCACCGGGCGGCCGGGCCGGGCCTCCTGCAAGAATGCCACATGCTGGGCGGTTTCGCCACTGGCAACGCCAAAATCACCGACGGCTATAACCTCCCGGCCCGCTACGTGATCCATACTGTCGGCCCGGTCTGGCGGGGAGGCGACCACAACGAGGACCAACTGCTGGCTAGCTGCTACCGCCGCAGCCTGGAGCTTGCAAATGAGCATGGCGTAAAAACCATCGCTTTCCCGTCAATCAGCACCGGCGTGTACGGCTTCCCCGTAGAGAGGGCCGCCCCGATTGCCGTGCGCGAGATAGCGGAGTTCCTCGCTAATAACGATTCCATCGAGAAAGTAACTATCGTCTGCTTCAATCAAAGCGCGTATGACAGCTTTACGTCTGCGAATTACGAATTACGAATCACTTGCTTCAATTCATAATTCATAATTCATAATTCCTGAAGGGAGAGACAGTGCCACCTTCCCCAACAGACAAGGGCAAGCCCACCGCACCTTTATGGAGCCTGTGCTTGCCGGTGGTCGTGGTTTCCCTTCTCCTACTCATATCGGGCATGCAACCCGACGGGCGGCTGCATTTGTGGATGCTGGACGTGGGGCAGGGCGACGCTATCTTCTTGCGGACGCCACAGGGCCATACCGCGCTGATAGACGGCGGGCCGGGCGCGACGCCTCTCCTAAACGGGGTGGGCGTGCGCATACCGCCCTGGCAGCATAGGCTCGACCTGGTGGTGTTGACCCACCCGCACCAGGACCATGTGATGGGTTTGATAGAGCTTGCGAGGCGTTACCAGGTAGACCAGGTGGTGCAGACGCAGTTCACAACGACGACGGGGGTCGAGGGCGAATGGTTGCGCCTGGAGAAAGAGCGCGCGGTGCCGGTGCATTACGCCCGGCGCGGAGAGACGATCACCTTCCAAGGCGAGCCTGACTTGTCGCTGCTGGTGCTGAGTCCCGTCACCCCGGACGCGGCCCAGGAGAGGCAGGGCGGCGACATCAACAACACAAGCGTGGTCCTAAAGTTGGAGTACGGCAAGCACGGCATACTGTTAGAAGGGGACGCGCAACAGCAAGCCGAAGGAGAGATGCTGCGCCACGAAGCGGCAGAACTGCCCAGCGAAGTGCTAAAAATAGGATTGACACAATAGATACGCAAGAGCGGGTGCATATGCCCTTCACCCTGTTCTTGACGTTGGGGGCAGTAACGAGTCCATGTGTTACCGCTACGTGCTAAAAGTTCATGTTGACGTGAAAATCAGAGGCGGCTAACTACTCGCTTCCGGTTCGATACCAACGACCGCCTGCCGGTTTAGTGAACACCCATAACTCGTGATAGCTGAGGCCTTCGATCTATGCGTTGAACTATGGCTGAGGCTGCAATGACTTCGAGCGGTGTAATGTCACTCCCAAACGGAATATCAACATCTCGAATGGTGAAGGGTGGTATATCGAGAGGATTATGGGACAGGTGCGCCGCAAAACCCAAAATCCGTGATGTGGTGACATCACGTACTTCTTCACAGATGCGGCTGATATGCCCTGCTTGCAAGCTCGACAGCGGAGAATGAATGGCTTTATCCCTTGAGGTGCGTTTGGCCGTGCCCATGTAGTCATCAACCTTTTTCTTAACGTCGAAGTCACAATAGCCTTTCCCGGCCTGACACGCCTCAACAACTGCCGCAATGGAAGTAACAGCTTCAGCACAGCGTTAGGCTGCCAGCATGTGGAAATGTGCGCACGCGACGGTGATCTGGGTGTAAACTAGCCACATAGAACAAGAGTTCTTGCGGTGTTGGAGAGAACACCACAAAAGGCTCGCTAAGTGTATACTACCTGCCAGAGGTCCAGTTTGATTGCTCTACAATAGGTTGAGGTTGCCACCGGTAGCGCACGAACAAGGCTGGAAGGCCGGTTCGCTGCCACGCCGGCGACGAGCAATGATCATTTTGTACCCTACTATCGTGCATAAATAATCCCTTTGTACACCAACACCGTGCGTAACAGTATATCAATTGCTTGAGCACCGGCATAATATTTTGGCCCACTAATAGGTATTAGAGGACCCGATTTTGGCTCTAGAAGAATAAAAAGAGGGCGTACCGATGTCGTGCCGAATAAATAGGAGGTCGCAGAGAGGCGTCTAACTGAGAAATTATGGCGAGAGTCTGGAGGTCGGTTTCCTATTGGTGCCTCGTGCCAATCCCCCATGCCGGGGGTGTGCTACCCCAATTAGCCGACCTGCTACAATGGGCCACAAGGTCCGCTAACCGCCAGGGTGGTATCCCAACCAGTCTGGCGGTAGCGGACCTTACAGCGGCCCACAGCGCGCTTTACGGGCATGAAAGCATGTGGTAGACCGGGCACTCGCGTTTACGATGCCCCGCCAACACCCTGATCATTATATTTCTTCATTTTTCAAGCACGCGGTAATACGCTCTGGCGGCCTCAAGCGCACGCTGCATGGCCTTACCATAATGCCGCGAACTGACAGGCGTGCTTTCCAGGTCGATGTGCGCCTCTTGTAGCTCAAGGTAAGCGTCGGCTAATTCGTCTTCTAGACTGAGAGGTTTTGTATGCCAGTACGACTACTCTGCACCGATTGCGACCTGTTCGGCTTCCTATTATCGGCCCCTTTGCACAAGCCGTTTAGCTCTTTGAACCTCCCCGTTGTGTGGCAAACGGGTTCACGCCTCACTGCGCGTGCTCAGGG
>JBBSGN010000408.1:0-3814 GCA_038254085.1 Chloroflexia bacterium
GCGCCAGCTTGCTCCTAACGTCATTTTCGTCCTTGAGCAGCCGGAGCCTAACCTGCGCGGTCTGCTGGGCGACCTGATGGGCTTTGTGTTGACGGCGGTGGTGGTGGCGCTGGCGGTGGCGCTGGTGGTCGCTTTCCTGCTGGCCCGCTCGATCTCCAGGCCCGTTGCCAGGCTTGCCGAAGGAGCGTCCGCTATGGCGCGAGGCGACTACGCGGCCCGCATTCCGGTCAAGGGCCAGGACGAATTGGCGACCCTTACCCAGAAGTTCAACGAGATGGCATCGGAGGTCGGACGCGCCCATCAGATGGAGCGCGACTTCATAGGCAACGTCTCCCACGACCTCAAGACGCCCCTCACTTCGATCCAGGGCTTCTCGCAGGCCATGCTGGACGGGGCTATCAGCGACCAGGCAGGCTACAAACAGGCCGCCACCATTATTAACACAGAGGCCCAGCGCATGGACCGGCTGGTGAGCGAACTGCTCAACCTCACGCGATTGCAGAGTGGCCTTGTGGCGTTAGAGTTGCGCCCGGTTGAGATCGCGCCGGTGCTGCACCAACTACTGCTTGCCATGCAGCCCCAGGCGGCGGCAGGCGGGGTGCAAATGATAGCGAGGCTAGACGCCGAGGGTACGATAGTGCTGGCCGATGTGGACCGTCTAAAGCAGGCGTTCGGCAATCTGGTTGACAACGCTATCAAGCATACGCCACACGGCGGCACGGTAACAGCGTCCTTAGAGAGGGTGCCGAACGGCGTGCAAGCGCGCATAGACGACACGGGCCAGGGCATACCACCCGAAGACCTCCCCAGGATCATGGAGCGTTTTTACCAGGTAGACAAGTCCCGAAGCTCGGCGGAAGGGCGCAGCATTGGCCTGGGACTGGCAATCGCCCAGGAGATCGTGCGCGCCCACCACGGCCAGGTAACTATAGAAAGCGCGCCCGGCCAGGGCACGACCGTGCGCGTCACTCTGCCTGCCTCTCCCACGAACGGCGCATCATCCGCGAAGCAGCGAAGAGGCTCTAAAGCCAGGCAGACTGAGCCGCTGGTCTGATACGTGTCACGTATCACGTCCCTGGACGCCTCATCCCGCCAAACGGTATAATGCAGAGTGACTTCCTATAACGAGAGAGGATAGACTGTGGAGCTACTGAGCGGATGGGCGGTGCCGGTGCTGGTAGTGGGTGGCCTGGGAGCTATCACCCTCGGTTTCGCCCTGGTCATCGGGCGCTGGATAGACGCTCAGAGCAACAGCGTAGTAGACAAACCGCGCGAAGGTAAAAAGCGGTAGTCGGTATCCAAAGTAACCGACCACCGACGACCGACCACGATATGAATTGGACCGGCATTATTCTAGGCTTGTTCTCGGCCCTGGTGATTGGGATGGGGTTCGTGTGGGTTATTCGCTTTGAGTATCTTGTCGGCGCGTACAGGTGGAAGTGGGTTGCGGTCACGGGTATCGCTATCTGTCTCGTCTCGATGTTCATGCCCAGTTTCATGTTAGCGGCTATTACAGGCATAGTGGGCGGCAGCATTACCTGGGGCGCGATGGAACTGCCCCACCAGGAAGAGCGCGTGGACCATGGCCTCTTCAGGGCGCATCCAGCCCGCGCTTCACGTCCCCGTGCCAACGCTGGAAAACATGCCCACTCGCACGGCTCAAAGCCCGGACTTGGCAAGTGGTGGAGCTTCTAATGGAGCTACAGTTCGCGGGTCCGGCGCTGGCGGTGGTGACGTTCCTCACTATCTGGTGGGGCCATGTAATGGTGCGTATAGTTCATTATTACTTCGGCACCAAGCCAGCTCCCGCGATATTCCTGGCGGGCCTGTTGATGCTGCTCGGCACGACGCAAACCGACAACAATCTTGTCTCGGCGGCTTTGGGCATAGTGGGACTGACCCTGGTTTGGGACGCTTTCGAGTTGCACCGGCAAGAACGCAGGGTACGCCAAGGCCACGCGCCTCTCAACCCCCGCGTACACCGCAAAGCAGCCGGGCTTGCCGCAGCCGCCCTTGCCGAACAAAGCGACCAGGACGAAGGGGGCACATGCCTCTCCTGCGGCTCGACGCCGGGCAGTCGCTATCTGTGCCGCAGAGGGCCATATTGCAAGATAAGGAATTGGGAGAAGTACGCGCCCGGCGAGGTGCCCGACACCAGCAATAGTTAGCGAGGTATAGGGAACAACAGAATGGAGCCGCCCAGAAGCGGCTCCATTCTGTTGTCCTTGTTCTTCCTTCCTACTCTTTCTCTTTATCTTTCGGAGGTATGGGCGTCGCGCTCCCCTCGATGACTGCGCGGGCCGCGTCCGGGGTGGCCGAGCCGTTGCCCGATGGGGCGGTGCCGTTGGCCGAGCCGTCAATGCCGATGATGCGGGTCATCAGGTCGGCCACCTTCACGCCGGTCAGCGTCTCGAACAGTTCGGGCACCTGGGCCACCATGCGGGCGATATCGGCGGTTATCTGGCTGGCTCCGGCCCCTCTGCCGTCGTTGGCCCCTGTTGACACAATCGTGATCTTGTCCACATTATTGAGGGGTTGGGCCATCGCCCGCGCCACTTCAGGCAGGCCGGTGAGCAGTTTGTCGAGAATAGCGGCCTGGTTATACTCGCGGAAGGCATCGGCCCGCAGGTGCATCGCGTCGGCTTCTGCCTGCCCTTTGGCGCGTATAACTTCGGCGTCAGCCAGACCGATAGCGCGGTTAGCATCGGCTGTGCCCGCACCCTGCTCCTTCTGGGCCTCGGCAGCGCCCTGCGCTTCCAGGACCGCACGCTGGCGGGAGGCGGCGGCCAGAGTCTCTATACGCTGCTTCTCGACCTCTGCGGGCTTGAGGACGGTGGCGATTAGCTCGCGCTCGCGGCGCTGGATTTCGGCGTCCTGCACCTTGATCTGCTCTTCGCGCTGCACCCGCTCTACGCCCACTTGCTCGGCGGCCACCTGCTGCTGCATGATGTTGGCCTGGATGTCGTAGGCTTTGTCGGCGGTGGCCTGCTGCTTTCGCACCGAGGCCGTATAGTCAGCCCGTTTTAGCTCCAGGTCGCGCTGAGATTCGGCCTGCTTGGCCGCCGATGCAGTCTCGGCAATCACCCGCTCCTGGTCGGCCTGGGCCTGGGCGATAGCGCTCTCACGCATAGCCTGGGCGCGCTTAATGGCCGTATCACGGTCGGCCTCGGCAGCCGCAATATCGGCTTCCCGCTTGATTCGCACGATGTCGGGGCGACCCATGTTAGTGATGTACTCATTTTTGTCGCGCACCTCTTTGATAGTGAAGGAGACTATCTCCAGCCCCATCTTATCCATGTCGTCGGCTGAGGTAGCACGCATTCTGTCGGCGACCATCTCAGGCTGCTTGACGATCTCTTCGACCGTAAGCTGGCCCACGATACCGCGCAGGTGGCCTTCCATCACCAGCCGGATTAGCCCCTCGCGCTCGGCGGCGTTCTTGGTCAGCAACTGCTCGGCTGCCGTGCGTATCGATTCTGGGTCACTCTTAATCTTTATCTGCGCCACCGCCTCCACCGTGACGGCCACGCCCTGGCGCGTATAGAGGTCCTGGGTGGGCGCAACATCGAACGACATAAGCTCAAGGGACAACTGCTTGGCGCTCTGCAACAGAGGCAGCACGACCGTGCCACCGCCCTTGATCACGCGAGGCTGCTGTCCAGTGCCCAGCCCATAGATTATCAGCGCCTCGTTCGGCCCTACCTTACGCACGAGGGACACCATCCAGGCGAAGCCCATCAGTATAACTACCACCAATGCGACTATAATCAGTAAATTAGCATCCACCTTTTTCCTCCTCGACTCGTGATGCATA
>JBBSGN010000409.1:0-3812 GCA_038254085.1 Chloroflexia bacterium
AGCCATATAACGGTGGTAGTAGAAGAAGTCGAATTATGAATTATGAATTCTAAATTATGAATTGAAGCAGGTAATGCATAATTCATAATTTAGAATTCATAATTCCCGAAGGGGAGAAAACATGGGACGCAAAGTCCATCCGATGGGGTTTAGGCTAGGGATAATAAGAGATTGGCAGTCGCGCTGGTACGCCGACCGCGACTACACCATCTTGGTACACGAGGACGTGCGCATCCGGCAGATGGTCGGACAGCGGCTGACGGGCGCATCGCTGGCTCGCATCGAGATACAGCGCTCGGCCAACCAACTAGAGGTATCGCTGCATACCGCCAAGCCGGGCATCGTGATCGGCAAGGGCGGCCAGGCTGTGGACCAACTCCGCAAAGACCTGGAGAGCGCCACCGGCAAGAAGGTCAAGTTGAATATCGAGGAGATAAAGCAGCCTGAGCTTAACGCTTACCTGGTGGCTGAGAGCATCGCCGAGCAGCTTGGCCGCCGCGTGTCGTACCGCCGGGCCATGAAGCAGGGCGTTTTGCGCACTGCCCGCGCCGGGGCCAAGGGTGTGAAGATACGCATCTCCGGTCGCCTGGGCGGCGCCGAGATGTCGCGCTCGGTGTGGGAGCGTGAGGGCCGCGTGCCTCTGCATACGATCCGCGCCGATATTGATTACGCGCAGGTCCACGCCCACACCACCTATGGCCGCATCGGCGTGAAGGTATGGATTTACAAGGGCGATGTGATTGAGCAGAAGGGCGACCGCCTCCTTGAGATGGACCGGCCCGCCGCCGTAGCCCAGCCGCGACCTGAGCGCCGCGAACGCCGTGAGCGCACCGACCGCGACGAGCAGCGTAACGAGCAGCGTAACCGCCGTGAGCGCAATGAGCCTGCCGACCGTGGCAACGCGCCTGGCCGCACTCGCGCCCAGGGCGACCTGACGCCGAAGCCCCAGCGCATAGCGCCCGCAACATCGGCGGCTGTGCCGGAAGGCGCGGGCAGCCAGCCACAGGCCGAAGCGCCAGTGGTGCCGGAGATTGAGGCCATGCCCGAAACTAGCAACGGTGGAGCGGAGTAACAGCCATGTTGATGCCAAAGAGAGTAAAACATCGCAAGCAGCATCGAGGTAGACGCGCAGGCGAGGCCCTTCGTGGCAACCAGGTGTCGTTCGGCGAGTTTGGGTTGCAGGCCCTGGAGGTCGCGTGGATAGACAGCCGCCAGATCGAGGCCGCCCGCCGCGCCATCACGGGCCACATCAAGCGCGGTGGCAAGGTGTGGATACGCATCTTCCCCGACAAGAGCGTAACGTCCAAGCCAGCCGAGACGCGCATGGGTTCCGGCAAGGGCGCGCCCGACCACTGGGTGGCCGTTGTCAAGCCGGGCCGTATGCTGTTCGAGCTTTCGGGCGTGCGCGAGGATGTGGCAGCCGAGGCGATGCGTAAGGCGGGGCACAAACTCCCGATCAAGACGCGCTTCGTGACCCGCATATCCGAGGGCGCTGCCGTCCCTGAGCCTGTGCCAGAGGCCGAGGAAGAAGAGGAATAGAGCATGAAAACCGAAGAGATACATGGGATGTCAGACGCCGAGTTGCATCGCAGGCTGGAGGAAAGCCGCCAGGAGCTATTCAACCTGCGCTTCCAGATTGCCATGCGTAAAACCAAGAACCACCAGCGCATACCGGCGGTGAAGAAGGACATAGCCCGCATGATGACCGCCCTGCGCGAGCGCGAGCTTATGGACATGTACGGCGGCATAGATGTCGAGCTTGTACCCCACGAGGAAGCCGTGCCTGCTGGCCCCGAACAGGGCCGTCGAGGCAACCTGCTTGGGCGGTTGGGTAGAAATAGCAATAAATAAGTGATGCAATTGAGTGCTGGCCGGCATCCTCGTCGGTCGCAGCCCTCGATGCTTAGGAGCGCGAACAGATGGCTAAAAAGAAAGAAGACAAGAACATACTCGAAACGGTCGCCGGTGCGGTGACTGGCACAATGGGCGGCGCGGTCAGTTCCGTGCTGGGAACGGACGAGGACCGAGCGCATGAGCAGGACAAGCCCAAAGACGCCGAGGCAACCGGCGTGAAAGAGCTACCCGAGTATCTCAAGACCCGCCGCACCGAGGTCGGGCGGGTGGTGTCGGACAAGATGCAGAACACCGTGGTGGTGTCCGTGGACCGCGCCAAGACCCACCCGCTCTACAAGAAGGTCATGCGTCGCTCGGCGAAGTTCATGGCGCACGACGAACTGGGCAGCGGCGCCGGCGACCTGGTACGCATCATCGAGAGCCGCCCTATGAGCGCCCACAAGCGCTGGCGCGTAGTTGAGATTGTGCAGAAGGCAGAGAAGATTTAATCGTGAGTTGTGAGTGACCAGTTGTTAGAGGTTAGAGGTCAGCGCATTAGACACCTCGCAACTCAGAGGAGATGAGATGATTCAGCAAGAGACCCGTTTGCGGGTGGCGGACAATACGGGGGCGAAAGAGATACTCTGCATTCGCGTCATGGGCGGTTCCAAGCGCAAGTATGCCAGCGTGGGTGACGTGATTATAGCTGCTGTCAAGACTGCTGCGCCAGGCGGCACCGTGAAGAAGGGCGAGGTTGTGCGCGCGGTGGTCGTGCGCACGGCCAAAGAGTACCTGCGACCCGACGGTTCGCACATCCGCTTCGACGACAATGCGGCGGTAATTATTACCCCCCAGAACGCGCCCCGTGGCACGCGCATATTCGGCCCGGTAGCCCGCGAGCTTCGAGAAAAGCAGTTTATGAAGATAATATCCCTCGCGCCGGAGGTTCTGTAAGGGCGCAACATTGGAAAGGTTGAGAAAGAGGAGAGTGGCATGGACGTGAAGCGTGATGATACAGTCCTGGTGATAACCGGCAAAGATAAAGGCAAGCGTGGCAGGGTGCGCGAAGTCCACCCCGCCGACAATAAAGTGATCATAGAAGGCATCAATATAGTCAAGAAGCACACTAAAGGCCGCTCCGGTGCGCGCCAGGCCGGCGTCATCGAGCAGGAAGCGCCCCTCGCTGTGAACAAAGTGATGGTAGTGTGTCCCAAGTGCGACCACGGTGCGCGTATCGGCCATACCTACCTGCCCAACGGCCAGAAAGTGCGCGTGTGCCGCCACTGCGGCGAAACATTCGAGCGCGACGCCGCACAAGAAAAGTGGGGCGGGAGAAGATAATTATGAATTATGAATTGAATGAGCTAATTCATAATTCATAATTCCCGAAGGGAAAAGGAGCTATAGAGTGGCAAAGCAAGCACAGAAGCCACAGGGGGCACAGGCACAAGGGAATAGGAGTGGGCAAGGCGGGGTTGCCGCAGCTACTGGTTCGCCTGCCGAGCAGGACGGACGACAGAACGGCAACGCCAACCGGATGCCCGACGGGTACGTGCCTCGCCTCAAGCAGCGGTATCTTGACGAGGTGGTGCCCGCTATGGAGAAAGAGTACGGCTATCACAACCGTATGCGCGTGCCTGAGATCAAGAAGGTGGTAATAAACATCGGCATGGGCGGCGAGGCCCGCGAGAACGCTAAAGCTCTCGATAATGCCGTCAGCGACGTGGGCACGATAACCGGCCAGAAGGCGGTCATCACCCGTGCCAAGAAGTCTATAGCGGCGTTCAAGCTGCGTACCGGAATGCCCATCGGCGTGATGGTGACGCTGCGCGGCAACCGTATGTACGAGTTCTTGGACAAGCTTTTCAACGTGGCTTTGCCCCGCGTGCGCGACTTCTCAGGCGTGTCGCCCAGCTCGTTCGACGGGCACGGCAACTTCACACTCGGTCTGCGTGAGCAGTTGATCTTCCCGGAGATCG
>JBBSGN010000410.1:0-3805 GCA_038254085.1 Chloroflexia bacterium
ACATGGAAGAACTGCGCGAGCATCGGCGTTCAGAGAATTGCGAGGCGGAGGAGGTGATGCTCGTGGAGCGGTAGAAGAGGGGTGAAGTTTCTTGGAGGAAATTACAGAAACCTCGGGACTTGACCCCTCCGTCGCCGACCCTACCAGGTCACAAACCGCCGCCACCGGGTCACAAACACCTCAGGTAGACCCGTGGGTGCGCTACTCGCCTAACAAAGGTAAGATAGGGGAAAGAAAGGAGTCCAATATGCCAGAGCATTTGCCAGGGCATCTCGTTGACGAATTGCTACTACAACTCCACCATTGGAACCGCAGCGGCCATCGCCTCGAAAAGATCTACCCGACCATTAGCCACCGCGAGGCAATGGCGTTCGTAGCACGTGTTGCCTCAGCGGTAGGCGATGCCGAGCACGAGCCCGCACTCGACGTGCAGGTCCATTCGCGGACGATCCACCTTAGTATCCATACGCCCGATTACCGCGGTATCACCGACCACGACGTGGAGCTGGCCCGCCGCATCGACCAGCTACCGCAGCCACAGCTTCGTGCCATCGGCCCCGGCATGCAAGTCGAATAGGCATTGCCTCTTGGCGAGTTCTACTGCCGCACGAAATCTTTGCCGAGCCCGTGCCTGCTATCAGTAAGAGAGTAACAGGGAGGCAGGAGTCAAAGCTGCATGGGCGATTCTGGAGCGGCAGAGAGCCGGCGATTTTGTTTTTATCGAGACAGACGCACTCGTTTATTCTTCCTTATTGAAGAAGTGCCAGACCCCGTCAGAATGATCTAACAGCTCACTTACTGTAGTGGTTCCGTCCGATAAATTTATACAAGGTGGATATTCCATCGAAGGTGGATATTCATCGCGCAAGAAGCCGTGGTCGGACATCGCACTACGACGGCTCGATTGCCTCCTTCCAGGCCTTCTCCAGGCCGATCCGACTCTCCCGGATGACCCCGGGCAGATCCGCTTCCCAAAGCGAGTTCGGCACGTCCTGAGAGAATATTTCGAGCGTGTACGCACCGCCATAACCACTCTCGTAGATCGCCTGGATCAGGATCGGCAGGGGAATCTCGCCCTGCCCAACGATGTGGCGGTCGGCGAACGATCGAGGTGTCCGCCAATCGCTTAGGTGCACAACAAAGATGCGATCGCCGCAAGCTTTGATCTCCTCGGCAACGTCTGGGTTCTGCCAGACGTTCCAGGTGTCTACGCACACCCCGAGGTTGTCGCGGTCCACTGCCGTGACGATCCCCATGGCTTGCTCAAGCGTCCATATGGCGCTCTCCACGTTCATCAGCGCCGGACTCAAGGGCTCTAGGGCTAGGCGTACCCTGTACTCTCGAGCGAAGTCCGAAAGCGCCCGATACTCTCGTGCAGCTGCCTCGATGACGGCCTGAATATTCCCGTCCGGCGGAGGACCAGTGTTGCAGACAAAGGGAACTCCCTGTGCGAACTGGCCGACACGCTCGATCGTGCGGCGGAACTGAGCCGTGCGCTTGTGTAGGTCTTCGGGCTCCGGCTGCATCTGACTGGGAAACAGGGTGCGGATGGCGGGCTGGACTGAACTGATCGTCAAGCCCTGTCGACCGACAAGTGCCAGTTGGTCCGCGGCACGATCATCGTCGAGCTTGGCCTCACAAACCTCGATGGCATCGACGCCGAGATGGGCGTAGTTCTCTACATCCTGCTCGAAGCTCCAGGGCCAGGTTGTGACTTGGCTGATGCCAAACTGGTACGATAACGAACTAGTCACGATGCACTACCTTTCAAACATCGCCAGCAGCTGCCCTGAGACTCTCTTGCACAATTCCGGTGACGCCCATCTATCAATCGGTGCTGATCATAGTCTACTCGTATGGCGCCTCAGACCCCCGTCTATGAAGAAGGTACTCCCGGCCACGTAGGCGAAGGAGTCCGATGCCAGGTACAGGGCCAAGTCCGCCACCTCCTCTAGCTCGCCTATCCGGCTTCCCAACGATAGCGGGTCCAAGCCTCAAGCGGGTCTTCGGGTTGGGGGAGACACTGGCAACCACGCTGGCGGGTCTTGTCACCAGAATCGCGACGAAGATCTGCGCCTATACACCTACGCCTTCCTGGCCAACCCTCGCTTGGGGAGACCGCAAGGGTGGATCAAGGACCCGTGGACCTCAGATCCTCGCAACACTCATCTAGTAACTGCCTCCTTGTTGTCCCGGGCCATGGTCCCCAGGTGCTGATGGGTGTAGTGAGTGGGTTGTGTGGGTATCTTCAGGCTGTGATCACCGGTTATTGCACCCTCACTCTCCAAGAGCAGCACGAGCAAACTTGCCAAGCGAGCGGGAACACCCTTGAGGGTGATGTCCTCCAGACGGGTCTCGTAGCGCGTGAGTAAGCACCCAGAATCGCCGCCAGATAGGACAAGGCCGTGGGTAGCCTGAGGTAGAATGAGGAGCAGGTCAACCAGTAAGGTGTTCTCTCATGGCTTCCGAGAATCCAAAAGCGAATTCTGCTAATTATCCTACGGATCGCCGCCTCCGCGTCTGGGTTCGATCGCGGTTGCTCCTTGTGATCGGGGCGCTGGCGCTGATCCCATTCCTCGCCGCCTGGGGCCAGTACCTGCTGTCCGGCCTGCCGAGTGTTCCTGGCTTTACCCCGATGGAACTGGGGTCGTCAGCGGAGGCGCAGGGCTTCCCGGCCTGGCTGCGCATCACCCATTACGTCAACTTTCTGTTCCTGATTCTGCTGATCCGCAGCGGACTCTCCATTCTAGTGGACCACCCCCGGCTCTACAACAACCGCGACTGCACCCCTGGTACGGAGTGGGCGCGGTTCACGCCGCTTGCCGTGCCAAAAGACCGCATCTGGACAGCGAAGGACGACGCACGATATCTCTCGCCCCTGCTTGGCCTGCCAGGCTATCGTCATACGGTGGGCGTCGCCCGGCATTGGCACTTTCTTTCTATCCTCTTCTGGGTCGTCAACGGCCTGATCTATATGCTCCTGCTATTTGTCTCTGGTCACTGGGCGCGTCTCGTGCCGACCTCCTGGGAGGTCGTCCCAAATGCCTGGGCCGTCTTCGTCTACTACGCGACGCTTCACCTGCCACCGGAGCCGAACGGCTTCTATAATTACAATGTCTTGCAGCAACTCGCCTATTTTGCCGTCGTGTTTGTCATGGCCCCGCTGTCCCTCCTGACTGGCCTTGCCATGTCCCCGGCAATTGATAATCGCTTTAGGTGGTATCCTCGATTGTTCGGAGGCCGGCAGGGTGCGCGCTCGTTCCACTTTCTGCTGATGGCTGCATTTACGCTGTTCATTATCGTGCATGTATCGCTGGTCGTGAAGACTGGCTTCATCCGGAACATGAATCACATCGTCTGGGGCTTGGATACCACCGGCCCGTCTGGGTTGATTCTTGGCACGGTCGGCGTCGCCGCCGTCATTGCCGCCTGCGTAGCGGCACAGTGGCTGTCGTGGAACCGACCGCGCGCATTGCAGATAGCCGCAAAGCGGACGGTCGGCGCGCTGACAGTGCGGATGATTGATCCCCTGGAGCCCAGGGCCGAATACACGAGGAGTGATATCTCCCCGCGCTTCTGGCCCAACGGCAAGATGCCGACTTCGGAGGAGTGGCGAGCATTGGCCGCTGACGATTTCCGGAACTTCCGGCTGCGGGTGTACGGCCTAGTGGAAAACCCGGTCGAACTGTCGCTGAACGAGATCATCGCAATGGGCAAGCAGGAACAGACCACCCTGCACCACTGCATCCAGGGCTGGTCGGGCATCGCCGAGTGGGGCGGATTGTCTCTGACGAAACTGATGGAA
>JBBSGN010000411.1:0-3804 GCA_038254085.1 Chloroflexia bacterium
CACCATCACCCCGCCCAGCAGCAACACCGCCGCAACCAGGTTGGGGCGGAAGGATCTAGCAGGAAGCGCCAGCACAGAAGCTCTCATTGGCAGGAAGGCGCGAAGCGTATTGCCGGGTGCATACTATATGCCATATTGCCTGGCAGCTATCCTACAAGCACAAAGTCCGCAAGCGCGAACCTACTCGCCCTTGTCATGCCTCGCTGCGCTCGGAATCACAATCCCTAGTAAATAGCTGGCTAGCCATTTCCTCTATACCAAACATTTTACTATCCTCAACTGATTCCTCACTTCGTTCGGAATGACAAAAGATAAGCTGTACTTTCCAAAATTAGACCCGTGCTGGCACACCACACAACAAGAAAAAACTCTGCGCGTCCTTCGCATCTCTGCGCCTCTGCGTTTAGTTATCCACACATCACGCATCACGGCCCATACACCCAGTAACGATAGCTCGTGAACCCAGGCCCGCCCGGATCAAATGTCGCGTCCAGTCTTATCGTCGTGCGGTCTCCCGTGACAAACTGCGCCGGGATAACATACTCGTGCTCCTGCCATTCCCTGCCGCCCTCGTTGTGGATGATCCACACCCCTACTTGCTTGCCGTTCGCCCACACCGCCACCGACTGGCTCGCGTTCGGGTCCATCCTCGTCCTCGACACGATACTGAGCGGCTTGCCGGGCACGCTCTTCACGGAGAACTCTTCCCACCCACTGTGTATGCGCCCGCTCTCGCTCATGCTGAAGCCCTTCTTGGCGTACCCCGCCGTCGTCAGGATCGCCTTGGCCTCCGATATAGACGGTTGCCGCCGGGCCATCTTGTATGTGTGCCTCTGCTCGTCCTCCAGGTCGCCCACGTTCAGCGTATCGAGCGGCTGCTCGCCTTTATGCAGCCTGTACGTCGGCTTCTGGTCCAGCAGCGCGTATTCCCAGTTTATCTTGTACAGCACCTCGGTCGGCCCCGCCGTAATAATCGGGTTTTGCACCGTGATCGAGTAAAGCGGCGTGAGGAAGTTCTGGCTGACGCTCTCCGGTATACCCGTCAAGAAGACGTTTGGGTGTATCAAAATATAGCCGGGCCGCTCCTTCTCCGGCGTCTCCATCATCCTGTCATAAATCGTGCCCCAGCCACTGAAATAAGCTCCGCGCATCTGGTTATAGGTCAACCCTATCAGGTCAACAATATACCTGTCGCTCAGATATTTGTGCGCCCCTGTATCGTTCACTCCGATGTGCGCGTCCGCAGGCGTGTTGTTCTTCAGCCACTCGCTGAAGGCCATCTGCTGGTAATAAATATCGCGCGTGCTCTCCCCCTCGGCAAATATATACGCCACGAATTGGGGCAGGAGAAGCACCGCAGCCGCTGCCACCGCTGCGACAAGTACTGAGGACTGAGCCTTCAGTTTTGAACTTCGGCTTATGGCTCCGTTCTCATGCCATACTGCGACGCCCCTGGTTGCCACCCGCGCTACGGCGACCAGGCCCAACGCGAAGTAGAGGATGAAGATAGGGTCATACGGCTGAAAGTAGCGGTAAAAGTGTATGGGTGGCAGCAGGAAGGCCGAGCCTACACCCAGGAGGAAGGTCAACACCAACAATAGATGGAAGAACCTGTGCCGTCGCCCGCTCAACGCCCAGACAGCCCCCGCCACAGACACCGGCGCGGCCAACAGCGGGAAGGGCGAGCGCCCTATGTCGAACCCAAAATAACCGTCCTTGATGGCCGTTATCGCCGTCCCCACCGTTAGCGACAGCTTCTCGTGCAACGGCGAATAGGGCACGTACCAGGGCGATTTCGCCGCCGCAGTATTAAACTGCCAATAGCCGGTCGTCACCTGGTTCACTACATACGGAACCAAACCCGCCAGCACCGGCAACATCAGCCACCCATACCGCCAATCAAACCCCCTCGTTCTCCAAAGCCAGATAGCCGTCAACACGCACACCACCGACGCCAGCACGTGCCCTTCCGGCCTCAGCAGCGCAATCAGCACGCCCGCCGCCGCCAGCCACCCGTAGTGATTTGCCTCCACGCCCCGCACCCACAGCCAGAAGAACAGCACCAGCGCGCCGGCGTACACCCCCGTCTCCATCCCGGTCAGGTATGTCCAGTTGAGGCTCCCGTCCAACAACAAGAAGCCCGCCGCCACCAATGCCGCAGGCCGCCCCACCAGCCTAAGCACCAAGCTGTATAGTAGCAGCACCGCCGCCAGATGCGCCACGAAGTTCAGCCCATCGGCGTAGTACACCGCCTTCATCCCGCCAAAGCCGGTCAAAAAGGCGGGCGCGAGTATAAACGGGTAAATAAAAGAGCTATCGCCCGATGAAGCCGGATCGCCCGTATTAAACTGGAAGGGGTGGCCGGCAGCCAGTTGGCGGGCGTACTGGAAGTGGATAAATGTGTCGTCCAGGGGAAGGGCCAGGTTCCACCCGCTGCCCCACATCCCGAACAGAAGCGTAACCAGCGTCACTAGCGTCACCCCAACGGCCAGCCATTCCATGTCGTGGTGCTGGGCAATCGCCCCACGCCAGGGTCGCGGCCTCTGCTCTACCGTGCGCTCCTCTTCAACACCGGCTATATCGAGTTGTGCGGTCATGGCCGTTATTATACCAGGAAAAATCTGCAACTATGCGGACAGCACGGGCAGAGCATGGATAAACTCTCGCGGATGCAACAGAGGATCGCGCTGCGATCCTCTGTTGTTAATATTGGCTTGCCACCCCTTCTAATCCTTCGGGATGGACTTGCCGTTGCGCTTGTACATATCGCGCCAGTCGTCCTCACTCATATCCACGTCGTACTTCTTGGCGGCCTTCTTTATCCGCTTCCAGGCATCATCGCGCTCTTTGTTCGATACATCTTCTACCTGGTCAAAGCGCGCAATGGCGTTACGCACGTGGCTGGCGTCTTCCAGTGGCTCTTTGCGCTCTTTGGGAAACGCAAAGTCGCTCTCCGATAGCTTGTCCCGCTTCTTTTCCGATAGCTCTGCCATTCTCTTTTCTCCTTTCGCATGGCCCGGTCTGGCCAGGCCACTTGTCGCTTGAGTTGTGCTCAACAAGTGAGCAGCAATTCCTGTGCCAGATAGGAGAGAACGGCCGTTTGGCGATGGCTATTGGCCGCGCCCCGGCAGAGGCTCTTCGCTGCCGCCAGTGGGAATGTCGCCTGCCATGAAGCGCGCGTGCTCGGCTGCCACGTCCTCCAGATTCGGTTCGTCAATCCCGAAGAT
Source organism: Chloroflexia bacterium (assembly GCA_038254085.1). GTDB lineage: Bacteria > Chloroflexota > Chloroflexia > QHBQ01 > JADMIH01 > JADMIH01. Next base: position 3,228 of record JBBSGN010000411.1, read on the forward strand.
CGGCCCCTTCTCCTCCTCGGCGCTCCCGGCGATACCCACCTCGCCCTCCGGCAGGCTCTCGGTAGACGTGCCTTCCGGCAGCGTGCCAGGCCCCGGCTCCGACACCCTTGCCCCGTTGCCCCTGCCGTCCACGCTTGCCATTCCGCCCACGATGTGCGGTATCATGCTCAACAGCTCAATCGGCACCGGGAAGATGATCGTCGAGTTCCGCTCGGACGCAATCTCGGTCAGCGTCTGCAAATACCTTAACTGTATCGTGGCCGGCTCCGAGCCGATGATACGCGCCGCCTCACTCAGCATCTTGGACGCCTCGAACTCGCCCGAAGCGTGGATGATCTTGGCTCGCTTCTCTCGCTCGGCCTCGGCCTGGCGCGCCATCGCCCTCTGCATACTCTGGGGCAACTCCACGTCCTTCACTTCCACGATGCCCACCTTGATGCCCCACGGCTCGGTCTGCTCGTCTATGATGTGCTGCAAGCGCATGTTGATATCCTCGCGCTGCGACAGCAGTTCGTCCAGGTCCGATTGCCCAAGCACGCTTCTGAGGGTCGTCTGCGCTATCTGGTGCGTGGCCCGC
>JBBSGN010000412.1:0-3803 GCA_038254085.1 Chloroflexia bacterium
GAGCGAGAGGGCCGTATGCAATAGCTTGATACGCGGCTTCTCGGAAAAGGTGACGGCGGACGACAGCACCTGTAGGGAGGCCGGGTACTCGTCCTCGATATCGAGCCATGGGATGGGCAGGGGCTTGGCGTTGGTAAAGACGTGCGCCATATCAACCTCTTCGCCCCAGAAGGCCCGCGTCTGGCTGAAGCGCCTCGCCACCGATAGATCGCGCAGGCACCAGCGCGCCCACAGCCAGGCCACTAATAGCGCCACCCCCAGCACCAACCCCAGGCCGAAGAGCGGCTTGCTCTGGAAAAGCGCACCCAGAGCGGTCATGACCACCGCGCCGTACACCCACACAGTTGACAGTTGGCTGGTGGTGAGGGCCTCCGAGCGCCTCTTCTGTTCGGTTTTGGTCTCTATATTAGGAGTTACCGGAGCGGAGGCAGCCCGCCCGCCGGGTAATACGGCTCCCACGTTCCTGCTTCGTGACGCCCTCATCCACTTTGCTCCAGGTTAGTACCGAGTTACGCAACGGTTTCCACAGGCACGGGCACGCTGTCCAGCACTTCCTGTAGGATGGCGGCGTTGTCTCGTCCCCTCAGGCGGGTGCGGGTGCTGAGTATGATGCGGTGGGACAGCACCGGCTCCGACATCCGCTTCACGTCGTCGGGCAGGGCGAACCCTCGGCCCCTTATGGCTGCCAGCGCCTGTGCAGCATGGTACAGAGCCAGCGTGGCGCGAGGCGATGCGCCCAACTCTACGCTGTCGTGCTGCCTGGTGGCGCGGATCACCTGCACCAGATAATTCTCCACAACAGGGTTGACGTAGACCTTGCGGACGGCCTGTTGGGCGACCGATACCTCGTCCGCCGAGGCCACAGGCTCAAGGTCAATTAATGGGCTGCTCTCCTTGAAGCGGGCGATAATTGCCCGCTCGTCCTCTTCGCCTGGATAGCCTAGCCGCAACTTAATCAGGAAGCGATCTAATTGCGCCTCGGGCAGGGGGAAAGTCCCCTCCAGCTCGATGGGGTTTTGGGTCGCCAGCACCATGAACGGGCGGGGCACAGGCACGGTGTCCACGTCAATTGTTACCTGCCGCTCCTCCATCGCCTCCAGGAGCGCCGACTGAGTGCGCGGTCCGGCGCGGTTGATTTCGTCGGCCAGCACCACCTGGCTGAATATAGGCCCCCGGCGCATCTCGAACTGCCCGGTCTGCTGGTTATAGATAGAGGTGCCGGTGATGTCCGAAGGGAGGAGGTCGGGGGTGAACTGGATGCGGTGGAAGCTACAGCCGAGCGAGCGAGCCAGCGCCTTGGCCAGCGTGGTCTTGCCGATGCCGGGCACGTCCTCGATCAAAACATGCCCCTCGCAGAGCATCGCTACCAGCAGAAGCTCGATTTCCTCGGCCTTCCCGACTATTACCCGCGATACACTGCGCTGTACGCTGCGCGCCAGGTCGGTTATCATGCGTACTTCCGCCGCGGGCTGCGTGGGGGTCAGTACGTCGGTTGTGCGCGGTTGGTTACCCGTTGGAGAAAACACAGTTACGCTCCTAATCATTAGCAAGAATCGTTGCCGAACTATACAATTATACCACTATACCACATAGAACAGGGGCAGGTGGTTCATAGGGCTGAGGGAGGGTTAGGCCGCTGCTGTGACGAATAGTAGCGCGAGACGAAGGACGAAAGACGACTGATTACCAACTACCAACTACCGGCATCGTCCTTCGTCTCTTGGTAAGCCTTCAGATTAAGGGTGCAGAGGGAAGAGGTCTCTTGGCCCGTTTGACACTTCCTCCTACACCACTTAGAATGGCAGGACTATGCGCATCTTCCCAACCCCGCCATATTATAATGAGCCTGAGCTTCTTGACAGCCTGGACGACGTTAGCGCGCACGACCTCGAGACCACACTACGCGACATCCGGCGGGCCAACATTTTCGGGCTGGGTACCTGGGTCGTCAAGCATCATGTCGGCGAGCTACTGCGCGACTTCCCACGCGGCGCGCCTCTGCGGGTGCTGGACCTGGCTACAGGCTCGGCTGACATCCCCGAAGAGCTTTGCCGCATGTCCGAGCGCGAGGGCTTCGACATTTCGGTGGTGGCAACCGATATAGGCTACCCAATCCTGGATGTAGCCAGAGAGCGTATAGATAAAGCAGGGTTCGGAGACAGGGTCGCCTTTGTGGTATGCGACGCGGTCCAGCCGCCCTTCGAGGAGGGCTCGTTCGACATGGTAATATGCTCGCTCGCTTTCCACCACCTCAACCTGGGGCAGGCGCAGAGGGCGTTGGAGCAGATGTCTCGCATGTCGCGTGTGGGATTTGTGGTCAACGATATATACAGGTCACAGGGGGCATGGTACATGGCCTGGCTCCTCGCGCGAGTGACCACGAACAACAGGCTTACCAGGCACGACGCAACCGCCTCAGTGTCGCGGGCCTATACGCCAAGAGAGCTTGCCCGCCTCGCCAGGCGGGTGGGAGTGTCGGCGCGCATATACAAGCACCCGTTCTGGCGGGTGGCCCTGGTTGGCAGGGGGCAGGGGTCTCCATAAGCGCATTGAGAGTGTGTAGCGCCCGTGTATGACGTTATTGTTGTGGGCGCCGGACCTGCCGGTTCGGCCACAGCCGCTCTATTGGCGGCACGCGGCTATAGCGTGCTGTTGCTCGACCGTGCAGCTTTCCCCCGCGACAAGGCCTGCGGAGAATACACCAGCCCCGAAACCGAGCGGGTGCTGGACCGGCTCGGCGTACTAGACGCGGTGCGGCAGGCCGGGGCGAGGCGGCTGCGCTCCATGCGCGTTATCAGCCCCAACGGTAGCTCCTTCTGTATGGACTACAGCCCACCCGGCGAGACCGAAGGACCGCACGTCCTAGCCACGCCTCGGCGCATCCTGGACGCTACACTGGTGGACTACGCCCGGAAGTCCGGGGCGCAGGTGCGCGAGCGGGTGAAGATTGAGGCCGTGATCATGCGCGATGGCAGGGCGGGTGGAATAATCATACGCGAGAAGAACGGCCAAACGGCCGAGGAGCAGTCCAGGCTCGTGATCGGGGCCGACGGCGTGCATTCGGCGGTCGTGCGGAGCCTGGGGCTAGCCGCGCCGCTTAGGTGGCCCCGCAATCTAGGTATGATCGCACACTACAGGGGATACACCGGCCTGGAAGACTGGGGCGAGATGCACGTGTCGCGCCATGGTTACGCCGGACTGGCCCCACAGTCAGGTGGGCTTCTCAACGTTGGGTTGGTGATGCCCCTGCGGCATGGTGAAGAGAGGGGGGAGGGCGGCACGCCGGGTCGCTTCGAGGCGTTCGCCACTTAATTTACCGGCGTTGCTGACAGGCTGGCGGGTGCCGAGCGCGTGACGCAAGTTAGGGGGGTGGGGCCGATTGGGACGCGAGTGAGCCGGACCTCCGGGCCGGGCTACCTGCTGGTGGGTGATGCAGCCGGTTTCTTCGACCCCTTCACTGGCGAAGGCGTGTACAGGGCGCTGCGCGGGGCCGAGATTGCTGTTGAGTTGTTCTCCGATGGGCTAGAGCGCAACGACCTGTCGGCCTCTTCGTTGGCTCGCTACAGCAGACTGCGCCACCGCGAATTCGCTGCTAAGGAGCTGGTCTGCCGGTTGGTCCAAACCCTTGTGGTCTTGCCGCCCGCGATGGACTATGTGGCGTCGAGGCTGGCCCGCCGCATAGAGGTCCGCAATTTGCTTGCCGGTGTAATAGGCGACTTCGCCGACCCACGAGCCGCCCTCAGCCCGCTCTTTTTGTGGGCGCTGTTACGGCCATAGCCACAGTAGTCGGTAGTCGGTAGTCA
>JBBSGN010000413.1:0-3800 GCA_038254085.1 Chloroflexia bacterium
CATGACATTGTAGTCAGGGAGCGGTGACTTCGCTGCTGACCCTTGACCCCTGACTACTGCTGTTGCAGCTTGATCTCAGTGTTCACCACGTCGGGCAGGTCGTTTGTAATCTGGACGCCGTCTTCCGCGTCCGCCTGGTAGCCGTCGGCGGCTACGCCGATGCTGTAAGACTTGCCGCGCAGCAGGGGCGTAGGCACTTCGAACGCACCGTTCGAGTCGGTCTCGACCTGATCCAACACCTGGTCGTCGCGACCGTCGAACGTGCTCCAGGTGACGCCCTCCTTCACTACCACCACGACCGCGCCTGCAATGGGCTTGCCCGTATCCGCGTCCACGACCGTTCCAGTCAATTTGATGCTATCTTTGCCGCCGTTGCTGCTTGGGGTTGGTGTCACAGGCGCGCTGCCGTTGCCTATCGTGGCCTTGCCTGTCTGGAGCAATTGCCCTTGTAGCGACAGCTTTAACTCGTAACTGCCATCGGGCAATTGGCCCTTTTGGCTGTTGATATATGTGTCATAGGTGCCCGATTCTCGCCCTGTCCACCGGTGGTCTGAATTGATGATCTCCTCGCCGTCCAACAGCCAGGTGACGTTCCAGGGCTGGCCTGAGCGTAGGCCCTTATAGTCGAAGAAGCCGTGCAGTTCCGCTATCCCCGATGGAAAGGACGTGCCTGGGTGAACGGGGTTGCCGTTCTTGTCCTGGCCGTCCGCGAAGGTGATAGGGCCGAAGGCGTTGCTGCCGGTAGAACTCTTGTCTCCGGCCAGCGTGAGATCGGCGGTGGCCGCCATCTGGTTGCTCAGATACAACTCAAGCCGGTACTGTCCGGGGTCGAGCGGTGCGGGCGAGTTGAGCGTCACGCTGTTCTTTTTGCCCCCATTCGTCCAGGTTCCGCTCGCTTCGCTGACCTTCGTCCAGTTGTCCGTGCCGTACATGTACCAGACTTGCCGCCAATCGAGGCCGGACCGCATATTGGTTGCCTCGAAATCGCCGGTGATGCTGGTTATGTCTGCGGGCAGAACATAGCCGTTCTTGCCGCCGCCCGAAAACGCGATGTTAGCAAAGGTGGGGTTGTTGGTCTTGCGACCCCCAATCTGTATTGAGGCGCTGCCCAATGACTTGCCGTCGTAGTCCACCTGGAACATGTAGTTACCGTCATCAAGGTTGGCGTCCTTGAAGCCGACCCACCAGTTGCCGTGCGTGTCGCTGTCCCACGGCTCCTCTTGCCATACGTCTTTTATCTCCGTATTATTAAGGAAGACGCGGGGCTGCCACTTCACGCCTTGCTGGAAGCCTATGTAATCGAAGAAGAAGTCCACGTTGCGGCTCCCCGAGGGGAGAGACGTTACCAAGCTGACCGGCTGGTCGTCCTCGTTATGGCCGTCGGAGAAGAAGAGGCGCGAGATACCGGCCTTGCCGCCCGGTGATGGGCCGGGGGTGTTGGTCGGCCTGGGAGTGGGGTTAGGGCCAACGCCGCTCTCGTCCTGCTGGATAAGGGTTTTAGCGAGGTTCACCGGGCGTAGCTGGTTGATGAAACCGCCGATAGGCACGCAGCTGTCGCGGTTGTCAATCACACCATCACCGTTGGTGTCGGCAACCTGGCGACAATCTACGTCACCGCCCTGGGTGGGCACGCCGATCAGGTTGCCGAGTTCGTCAACCGCCGTGCCACCACTGTTGCCGCCGGAGATCGAGGCGCGTCCATCCACACCTCGCTCGAAGGAGAAGCCGCTCACGTCGCCCGAAGTAAAGGTGATGGTGTCTCCGCCTATCGCTGGGTAGCCGAATATGTCGAGCTTGTCGCCCAGGTCAACCTGATCGGAGTCGCCGAGGGGGACGAAGGGAAGGTTGAGCGATTTGTTGTCTACCGGCTGCCCGCTCAGGTCCTCGGCGATACGCAACACGGCGAGATCCATGCCGCCCTGGCGAGGCGAGTCCGCCACTACCTCTGCGAAGAAAGAGGCGACAGGTGGGGCATCCTGCTTCTTGGTTAGCAGCACCTCGATTTTGGTGTCGGCGCTACGCAACCTGGCGTCGCCTATCTCCTCGATGGCTCCCTGCACATCAGTGCAGTGGTGGTTAGTAAGGATATAGCCCTGAGGCGATACGATAGTGCCACTGCAAACGTACAGAGGCGTCCACTTCGAGCCGCCGGTATTGGCAACACCATAAAGCTGCACGACGCCTGGGTAAACTTTAGCGACAACGATTTTATCGAGCGCCAGGGCGGTTTGGGGACGAGCAGGAGAGACGCCGCCCAGCAGCGAGAGGAGAACAATGGCCAACAGCCGGATCGACTTGGAGCGCTTTTTCATAGTGGTCCCACACTTTCCAACGTAGCGCACTAGGCCCGTTCAATTCTACTCCAACCCTCAGGTGTCAGGGCAGTTGGGCCGACTCGACGAACCTATCGAAGATTTGCAGGGCATCCGGGCGGTTGTCCTGGGTGGCCTGGAGGGTGAAAATGTAGATGTTACCGCCCTTGCGGACCAGATAATCATCGCCTAAAACCACCGAGGGTATACCCTCCTGGAAAACACCTGAGCTATTATCAACGAAGACGTAGTGAGCCTTCGCACCGGGGAGGCCCTTGATCGTCTGGCCGGGGGTAAGGTTGAAAAGCTTAAAGGAAGAAAGGCTGCCTGCCCGGTTGACGGCCAGGTTGTTGCCGACCAGGCCCAGCACGCTCTTGTCGTCCACCTTTGGGTCAACCACCACGCGGCGCAGTTCGAGGGTCGAGGGGAAACCTCGGCCTCCCAGGTCGCGCACCTGTATTGGCGCGCTCTTCAGGTTTGATGCTTTCAATTGCCAATTGTCCGGGTAGTAAATGGTCACGCCGGACGGGTCGGTATACAATTTGGTGCGCGTCTCGACCGAGTTTCGCAACAGGTAGCCTGCGGACAGGGCTATCAGGGTGACGACTATCACCAGGGCCGCCGACAGTGCGTCCTTGCTTGAAGGGCGTGTTACCAGTGGGTGGGTTGAAGCAGTTGTTTCAATCATCAGCGCTTTACCTCTCGATAGTCAAACGAGCGGAGAATAGGCGGGCTGTTTATGCGCCCTCAGTTGCACCGGGAGCCATGACCGGCTGAGTCGGTGGGCCTTCGTCGGCGCGGAGGTCGGCGCGCATGAGCGTGAAGATTATGCCCAGCAGTACCACCGCCAGCACAGCCGCTAGCCCCAGTGCGGGCCAGGGGTTGTAGCCCCCTACGCCTACGCCCGATTTAGCTAAAGTGAGAGGCGCTTTGGTGACTTCGCCGCGCAGCCAGGAAAAGAGGCCGTTGGCGGTAGTTGCGATAGTAAGGCCGAGGGGCATCCACCAGATGCGCTCGCGGTCGAACTTTTGCCGCCCCAGAAAATAGCCGGTCAGACCACCGAGTGCGCCTTGCACCATGGCGGTCACGACAATGCGCACGATGCCCACACCCAGGTCAATCCCGCCGCTCGACACTACCATCAGGATATTAAGCATGGTGCCATAGCCGAGGCCGGCGGCGGTGCCGTATACCACGCCGTCAATGCGCTGGTCGAACTCACGCGAGTAATATATGCTGTAGCGGACAGCAGCGTACTTGAGGAACTCTTGCGTGAAGCCGACAACCAGGATCGAGCCGAGAATCTCGGTGGCGATGTCGCGCCCAATCCACTGTTGTACGCGGAAAAAGTCGTCCAGCAAAGGCTGGCCGACAGCGGCAGCAAGTAGAGCGCCTAGCGCGGCGATGAGCAGAACGTAGGTGCGCGGCTCTGGGTGCAGCCGGTCCTGGGCATAGAATAGCGATAGCCACAACACCGCCGGTATGACC
>JBBSGN010000414.1:0-3792 GCA_038254085.1 Chloroflexia bacterium
CTCGCCAACTCCTCCTCCACCAACTGCCTCCGTAAATACTTTCCCACCCCGCTCTTGGGCAAGCTCTCACGAAACTCTATCTTGGCTGGCACTTTGTAATCGGCCAGACGCTCGGCGCAGAAGCGGCGTAGCTCCCGCTCGGTTGTCTCCACATCGTCGTTGAGGACCACATACGCCTTCACGATCTCGCCTCGGCGCGGGTCGGGCACACCGGCGACCATCGCCTCCTCTACGTTAGGGCACTCGCACAGCACTTCCTCTATCTCGCGCGGATAGACGATCGGCCCACCCACTAATATCAAGTCCTTCTTACGGCCCACAATGTAGAAATAGCCGTCCTCGTCTTCCCGCGCCATGTCGCCCGTGTAGAACCAGCCGCCCCCCAGCGCCTGTGCTGTCTCTTCGGGGTGCGCCCAATAGCCCCGCATAACCTGCGGCCCGCGCACCGCAAGCTCGCCCACATCACCCGTCGGCAACGGGGCCCGGCTCTCAGGGTCCATCACCCGCGCATCGGTGAGCGGTATAGGCAGCCCTATACTTCCTATTCTGCGCTCTCCATAAATCGGGTTGCAATGGGTAATGGACGTAGTCTCGGCCAGCCCGTACCCCTCGACCAGCCGCGCCCCCGTCACACTCTCGAACGCCTGTGCCACTCCCACCGGCAGCGGTGCCGCCCCCGATATGCACACCCTTATCGAGCGCAAGTCATATCGAGACGACAACGGGTGGTGGGCTATTGCGCCGTAAATGCTCGGCACCGCTGGAAATATGGTCACCCGGAAGCGGGCAATCGCCCTCAGCACGTCCTTCATCACGAAGCGCGGCAGCAGCACAATAGCGCCCGCCGACCCGATTGCCAGGTCCATTACCACCGTCAGCCCGTAGCTATCGAAGAACGGCATCACCCCCAGAAACACCTCGCGCTTCTCAGGCCGCGCGTCCCACACCCACGCTTTCATCTGTAAAGCGTCGCTGACCAGGTTGCGGTGCGACAACATCACACCTTTCGGCGTGCCCGTCGTCCCACCTGTGTATAGTATGAGCGCAGTCTTATCAGGACTGAGGTCCCTGCGCTCATATTCAGTCGAACTATTCTTCACAAGCTCGTTGAATTGGTAAACGTTTTCCCCCTGCATAGTGACGGCACTCCCATCACGCTGCTCTTGCATCGCCGCCAGCGTCGCCATGAGAGGCGACAAATAATCCCTCAGCCGCGTCACGACCAACCGCTTGACCGGCGTATCGGCCATCGCCTCCTGCACCTTCGCCACAACCGCGTCGAGCGCCACCACTGTCTCCGCCTGCGCGTCGTCGAGCTGCGCCCGCAGTTCTTGCGCCGCATACGCCGGGTTGAGCGGCACAACTACCGCGCCCGCCTTCAGCGCCCCAAACAGCGCAGCCATGAACTGCGGGCAATTAGGCAGCATGAGCGCCACCCGGTCCCCCCACCCCACACCCAGCGACTGTAGCCCCGCCGCGAACCTGCTCGCCTGCTCGTCCAACTGCGCGTAAGTCAGCTTCTCCCCAAAGAAAATGGTCGCAACCCGCTCAGCGTAATCCCGCGCCGTGCCCTCAAAGAACCCGTGCAGGGTAATCTCCGGCACCTCAATAGACGCAGGCGCCTGCGTCTCGTAATGCCCAAACCAGGGCCTCTCTATCTCCGGTTGCGCGTCTTCCAATTGCACAACTCACCCGCTCTCTAGCTACTCAGGATTGTAGCACCTTCTAAACGCTTGTCAACTGCGTAACTGTGTGCTATAAGACACGTAAAACGTAAAATGCAAGGCTCTCGGTGTAAGTGCGAAAAGAGTGCATGGGCCTCACGTTTTACGTTTTACGTTTCACCACGATGCCCGACCTCACCATACTGATCCTCAACTGGAACGTGGCAGACCTGCTTGCGGGCTGCCTCCGTTCGCTGCCTGCCGCTGCCGCCGAGTGGTGGGATCGCTCCGAGGTGCTGGTCGTGGACAACGCTTCGACCGACAGCAGCGCCGAGATGCTCCGCGCCCACTTCCCACGTGTCCACCTGCTCGCCCTGCCCGAAAATAGAGGCTTCGCGGCAGGCAACAACGCTGGCATCCTCGCGTCTCGCGGCAAGTACATCCTCCTCCTCAATCCCGATACAGTAGCCCACCCGCGCTCCATCGCTGCGTTAGCTGACTACATGGAGACCCACCCCGAAGCAGGCATAGCGGGCCCGCGCCTTCTCAACCCCGACGGCACGCTCCAACCTTCGCGGCGGCGCTTCCCCACCCTGGCAACCGCCCTGCTAGAGTCTACACCCCTACAGAAGTGGATCCCCAACGCCCAACCCCTGCGCCGCTTCTATATGCTCGATAGCCCCGACAACCAGACCCAGCAAGTAGACTGGCTGAGTGGGGCCGCCCTCATCTGCCGCCGCGAGGCGCTCATGCAAGCGGGCCTGTTCGACCCCGGCTACTTCATGTTCAGCGAGGAATTAGACCTCTGCCGACGGGTCAGCGACGCAGGCTGGCGCATCGTCTACCTGCCCCAGGCCGAAATCACCCACTACGGCGGCCAGAGCACGGGCCAAAACGTGCCCGCCCGGCATGTACACTTCAACACCAGCAAGGCTCGCTACTTTCGACTCCACGAAGGCCGCCTTCTGGGCAAAATCGTCCGCCTCTACCTCCTCGGCGCCTATATCTTACAGTCCGCCTCCGAAGCCGCCAAGTGGCTCCTTGCCTACAAACGCTCCCTGCGTGCCGCGCGCCTCAAAATGTACCGCCGCGTGCTGTCCAGCCGCCTGAAAGAGCGCCGCCCAATACCCGCCAGCCAACAGCGTGTCCTCCTCATCACGGGCGAATACCCACCGGCGCGCGGCGGCGTCGGCGATTACACCTGCCAACTCAACACCACCCTCGCTGATAAGGGCGTGGCCGTTGAGGTGCTAACCCAAGCGCACAACGAGACCACTCATCCTGCCGGCCATTCTTCACAGGCGCAGAAGCGCAAAGACACAGAGGCGGAACACAAAGCATCTCAACGTCTCCGCGTCTCTGCGCTTAATGCCAACTCGCACAACATCCCATTATTGGCCTCTCGCATCACCCTCCAATCCACCCTGCGCGCGCTCAAAGGCACTCGCTCCCAAATCGCCCACATCCAGTACCAGACCGGCGCTTACCAGATGCGCCCTACCGCCAACCTGCTACCCTTACTCCTCAAACCTATGTGGCACGGCGCAACCGTTGTCACCTTCCACGACCTCCTCATACCCTATCTCTTTCCGAAGGCCGGCCCGTTGCGCGACTGGATCAACCGCCTGCTCGCCCGCTCTGCGGACGCGGTTATAGCCACCAACCCCTCCGACGCCGGACGCCTTCGCGCCTGGGGCGTAAAGCGTGTTGCCCTTATCCCTATCGGCTCCAACATCCCCCGCAACCCGCCCGCCCATTACGACCGGCAACAGTGGCGCATCTCGCACGGCATCGGGCCAGACACCGTGCTGCTTGCCTACTTCGGCTTCCTCAACAACTCAAAGGACCTCGACGACCTGCTGCACGCCCTTACCCTACTCAAGCAGCAAGGCGATTTTCGCCTGATGATGGTCGGCGGCGGCCTCGGCTCCAGCGACCCCACCAACCGCGCCACCGCCGCGCACCTCGACCGCCTGGCCCGACAACTCGGCGTCCGCAACGACCTCATCTGGACCGGCTATCTGCACCCGCGCGAGGTGTCAGCCGCTCTCCTCTCAGCCGACATGGCCGTTCTCCCCTACGCCGACGGAGCTTCCTTCCGCCGGGGCAGCCTCCTGGCTGTCCTCCA
>JBBSGN010000415.1:0-3792 GCA_038254085.1 Chloroflexia bacterium
GCTGGCTTATGCCGGTACGGTTAGTATAGCTTTGTCAGATTTGTCGGAAACGGGCAACGTAGCTGCGCGTTATATTCTCGAAAACGTCATGTCCTCTTTGCGGCAAGGCGATATTTACACACAACTTTCACATTAATTATTATAGGAAGACAGCAGATGTTAGACATATTGGATAAGCAGTCCGACGCTTTACAAAGAGCGTTAGAAAAGCATTTTGGATACGAAGAGTTCAGGCCCGGCCAGCGAGAGGTGCTGGAATGCCTGATGCACGGGAAAGACGTGCTGGGGGTCTTCCCCACAGGGGCCGGTAAGTCGCTCACCTACCAGCTTGCCGCCCTCATGCTGCCCGGCACCGCCATAGTGGTGTCGCCCCTGATCGCCCTCATGCGCGACCAGGTGCTGGACCTCCAAAGCAGAAGCATAGAGGGCGTAGGCGCGATCAACTCTACCCTCACCGACCAGGAGGTAGGCGAGAAGTTGGACGACCTGGACGGTGGCGGCGAAAAGCTCCTGTATGTCACCCCTGAGCGTTGCGCCGACCCCGACTTCCTGGGGCATCTCAGGGGGATCAACGTCTGTCTCTTCGTGGTGGACGAGGCCCACTGCATCTCCGAGTGGGGCTACGACTTCCGCCCGGCCTATCTGATGCTGGAAAAGGCGATCAAGGCCACCGGTAGGCCCCCCGTGTTAGCCCTTACCGCCACCGCCACGCCACAGGTGCGCGCCGACATCCAGGCCAACCTCGGCCTCAAAGACCCCTGCGTGATCATTCACGGCTTCGACAGGCCCAACCTTACCTTCGGCGTGGTGTCGGCCTCCACCGACCGCGAGAAAGACTGGCAGCTACTCAAGCTGTTCGGCAAAGCCACATCCGGCCAGAACGAGGGCAACGGCAACGGCTACATAAGCTCCAACGCCCCCCGCAGGCAGGACCTGGACGGCCGCGCCGACCCCGAAGTGGCCGCCAAGATAGATTACCTCGACTCGATGCTTGAGGGTTCCGGCCTGGTCTACGTCGCCACCACCTCCGAGGCCAGGCGCGTGAGCGAGCTACTCAACGCGAACGGCGTCAAGGCCGCCTACTATCACGGCCAGATGAGAAAGAGCGACCGCGACCGCGCGCAACAGGCATGGATGGACGAAATCACCCCTGTGGTGGTCGCCACTACAGCGTTCGGCATGGGCATCAACAAACCCAACCTGCGCTACGTGGTCCACTACGATCTGCCCGCCTCCCTTGAGGCATACTATCAAGAAGCCGGGCGTGCCGGGCGCGACGGCCTCCCTTCCAGGGCCATACTCATCTACGACCCCCGCGACCGCAATATCCAGTCGTTCTTTATCGGCGGCAGTGTCCCCTCCGAGGCCAGCCTGCGCGATATGTGGGACGGCATACGCAAGGCATTGCGCGTCAAAGAAAAGGCCAATCCGGGTGGCGGCAGGGTCAATTCGCTCGGCATAGGCGAGGTAGCCAAGATACGCAACCTGCCGGTGGCCCGCGTGCGACCCCTGTTGGCCGCGCTTGAGCAGGCGGGCGGCGTAGTCATCCTCAGCGGCAACGGCGACAACCAGGACGTAGCTACCTTCCGCAAGACCAACGTACTGGGCAGGCGTCTCTACCTCGATATGAAGAAGTTGCTGGCCCGCAAGCAGTACGAGCAGAGCCGCCTCGACATGATGCTCCGCTACGCAGGCAACCGCGAGTGCCGGCGCAGGCTGATGCTCGGCTACTTTGGTGAGGAGTACACTAACGAGAACTGCGGAGCCTGTGATAACTGCATCAAGAACATGGCGGAGAACACCATAAAGATACAGCAAAAGATACAGCAGCCTGCCGTGCGAGTAGCCACCGTCTCCTTCCGCTCAGGCGACGTAGTCACCCACAGAAAATGGGGTCCTGGCACCGTGCAGACGCTGGAAGACGGCCTCGTAACCGTCCACTTCCCCGACGTAGGCTACAAGACCCTGGCCCTCGACCTTGTGCTTGGGTCGGGCCTGTTGCAACCAGTGGCGATGTGATGGGAAGGACGAAGGACGAAGGACGATACGTACAATATCGTGAATGATTACCGACTACTAACCGTTGCGGTCGTCCTTCGTCCGTCGTCCTTCGGGGAATGGCTAAAAGCAGAGCGAGACATTTCCTTTGAGGCGAGGGTTGTTAGCGATGGCGCGTTGGCGACGATTGTAGTGCCACACGAATAGACGTATCGCTCTGCTCAAGGCATGGATGCATCGTGAGAAGCATCTGCTTGTGCGCTTTAGCCTACCCAAGTAGGTGCGCAAATCGGCGTTCACACTCTCTATGTTGTGCGTCTCCGTCTCCTCCTTGCCCTAGGAGATTAGGAGATGATGTGCTCACTGTTCCCCTCATCTCCATTCTCGTAATCAGGGCAGTCTGGCGATATCAACTCGCTGTACACCGCCAGGTCATCTGAGCAGTAGCAGTTGGCTTGGGGTAGATTGGCAGCTACACTAGGCTACTTCTTGCATGTTCTCCCAGCTACGCTCCCACATGACTTGGGCACCCACAATCAAGGTGCTGTGCCGAGACACTGCTACCACTACGTAGGCTCTTTCGTTTTTTTGCCTATGAAGGTGAACAGTTCATCTATCTCCACAGCGCCTGTGGGTGTTTGGTTGTGGGCGTTTGGTCCGCCACCTGCTCAGGAAGCTGCCCTTCAGCAGCATTCACCCAATTGGCTACGCTCTGATGGTGCACGTGCAAGATGCGCCCTATGGATCGCAGGCTGTTGCCCTCCAGGTAGAGACATAGCGCCTGCTCTCGTACCACAGGGTCGTAACCCATCGGCTTTGGCTGGGGAGTGAAGTAGCTATGACATGATTGGCAGCGCAATCTTTGGCTGCCTCCTCTATTTGAGCCTGCTTTCACCACATACCGACTTTGCTGGCATTTGGGACATGATATGTCATTCATGCCTCTATTCTATCTGCTTGGCTGCATTTCTCGCCACTCCCCAACAAGAACGCACCACTTTGGCCCTGGGAGAGCTACCTAACTTGTGATTCAGCCTCGCTACGTCGGCATAATAAGCATTGTACCTCACTTTACAAGGCGGCAAGTCTCATCTTCGGCGATTAGCCCGCTTTGGACCCTCATCAGTCGGGGAGGTGCAATAGAGAGTCAAACTACGTTGTGTAACCCGGGTGTCTATATAGTATAAGCCTATGATGTTCCCTGACAAAAGGGCCTCAACCCGCAGAGCTCAACGCGCATAGGAGGAAGGCGCCGCGAGCTGCTTGCACTCCCTCCTGCGGGCGTGCTTTGCCTGGCCCAATAGCCCATGATGACAAGAGGAGGTGATGACACCAGGAGCTACTCAGCAGGCGCATGTTGGATAGGCCCTCCACATTCGCAGATCAGTGGATCATCATACGAGGTTAGCCGTCAATAGCGGCTAAAGAGAAGCATTGAACGAGACACTATGCAGGCGTTGCTAACTGGAATAGACACCGGCACAGGCACAGCAGGCACATAAGGAGGACGAAATGTTTCAACGATTTCGCTCAATAGGTATAATTGGCATCGCCGTAGTCGGAGCTCTCTTTGCGCTCGTTTCGCTCGCGGGAGCGGCACCGGCCAGGGCCAACACTACAAGAGTCAACGTGGAAGATAACTACTTCGAGCCTAAGATCGTCACCGTGCATGTGGGTGATACAATTACGTGGAAGCACGAAGGGCATCACGAGCACACGGCGACGGAAGTGGCAGAACTCAGACCGCTGGGCTTTTGCTGGACGTTTCATAGCCGTCTAGCACGCGTGGATTAC
>JBBSGN010000416.1:0-3790 GCA_038254085.1 Chloroflexia bacterium
AGCGGGGTGATGGCGACGTGGGCGTGGGCTTCACGACCGACGGCCAGCTTAGCTCCTCCGATCTCGTGGTTATGAAAGACCCGAAGAACATCTGGCCCTACTACTACCCGGCCCCGATCGTCAGGACGGACGTGCTCAAGAAGAACCCGAAGATCCGGGACGCCCTGAACAAGGTCTCCAAGACCCTCAGCGTCGAGACCATGCGCAAACTCAACGCCCAGGTCGATATAGACCACAAAGACCCAGCCGAGGTCGCCAAGCAGTACCTCCAAGACGAGGGCATCCTCAAGAAGTAGTGGAGCGAGAAGAGCAGCTTTCGCTTTCGGGGCGTCGCACAGACGTGCGACGCCCTCCACTATCTCACACAACTACCAGTTGGTATGTCAAGCATCTGTAGACCAGCACGAAACTACAAAAGGACGTGTCAACTCAATAGTCTTATTGCACCGATTTTGGTACGAGCAGGATCTTGAAAGCTACGTGCATAGGAACTAATTTAACCTTGACGACGACTACAGGATAATATATGATACTCAGATTACAATCGCCACAGGAGGAGCGATCTATGTACAGAGCATCGTTGGAGAAAATGTCTCGCCATCGAGTGCTAGTGTTGCTAGCGGCGATAGTCCTCATTTTGTTAGTAGCTACTCCTGCAGCGTATGCTATTCTCAGCAATCGTGATGGTGGAGATAAGACCTGTCCACGAGGTAAGAGGGTCGCTTTGAAGGTAACAGGCAGGGGGAATCCAATCTATGTCAGGGCAACCAGGCGTGACGGCCGATTAGTGATCTACAGTGATAACTTTTACACTGGTTCACATCAACGCACTAGATATTTTTACCCACAGCATGACGCCCATGGTTACATTGACTGGATAGCTCTTGTACATAGCGATCGAGGCTCTTATGTAGACCGCTGGAGAACGTACGGTTACTGTCACTAAGCAGCTCGTTTTTCAACAACGTCTAGTAAGGTCAACGACGAAGAGGCCCGGTCGCACGAACCGGGCCTCTTCGTGTACCTAAGTCCAAGCTGACCCGGTGTGTTTCTGTGAGTTTTCTGCAAGAATAGTATGAACAAAATCTCGAAAGATGTCTCTCACTGAAGGCCAAGATGGCCTCTCCACAGATATCCTCGACAGGACGGTAGTAGAAGCTGGCTAGTTGTTAGCTTGAACCTCTCTGCGCAAGGAACTCCTCAGACCCATCATGCGTCTGGGCGTTGGCGCCTCTATAGCGCTGCGATGGCGCCTAAGGGCGCCTCTCAAAAAGACTCTGGAACATTATCCACAGTACCTGCAGAAGGCGGGCCTCGTCAAGAAGTAACTGGCATCCCGACAGCTGTTAAACTAGATTCATGCCCGCCAACGTTCGCATAAGACCAGAGGTGATCACCGCGCACCGCCTCCGGATGGAACTCTACGGCCTCGAAGACGAGGACATAGAGAACACCATCAGGATGAAGGGTTGGGCGTGGGTTCTGGCCCGCCACTGCTGGGCCTACGCAGGCGAGCCGGACTTTATCTACCGTCAGATCCGTGAGGTCGTCATAGCCCTACCAGACATCGCCTTCGCCGACGACGGCATCGAAGAGTCGGTTAAGACCGTCGAAGCGAAAGCCCGCTCTGATGAAGAGTTGGAGGAAGGACGAGATCTTCTGCGCCGGGCTTTCGAGAAGACCGGCCAGCCGGAGGGCCTGGAGTTTATCGGGGGTTAGGCGTGTCTGGTGAACACGTTTGGCTTCTGCTGGATTTTCTGTTGGAGATATAAGAGAAAATCGAACGGTTTAACTACCGATTCGATGGTTCAAGAAGGCAAGAGAGCTATTATTGGGGATTGGGGAGACAGGATGAACTCATATGTGGATCGGATAAAGCCAGACTCGTTTGGAATCACGACGTACCTGGAGAGTCTCAAACGAGGACAGTATCAAATCCCGACGTTCCAGCGTGAGGTTGTATGGGAGCGTGACCGGATTAAACGGCTCTGGGATAGCATCTACAAATTTTATCCGCTCGGCAGTATCCTTGTGTGGCGGACCGAAACGAGACTCCAGAGGCATCGCGCAATCGGTGGGCATCCGCTGCCGGAAGAGTCTTCGGGTCGCGAGTTCCAGTATCTGTTGGATGGTCAACAGAGAACGACGTCTTTGCTTACCTCTATGTACGGTGGCAGCATTAAGGGTAAGGACGGTCATGATCCAAAACTGTTCGTCAACCTCACTGTTGAAGATTCAGAAGAGGTTGAAGACGAATCTTGGCGAGAGCGGTTCTTGTTCTGGGACGAGATAGACGACCGGGATGGCAAGCTCCTTCGCAATACTGGGCGCAAAAAGCGTTACGACGAAGGACTACTGGTAAAGCTCGAGGATATCGCACACCGCTACCAGGAGATTGAAGAACGCCTAGACTGTGGCGGCTATTCTTACGGCTCTCCAGAACGGAAGCAGCTTCGGACCTTTAGGCAGGTGCTCGACAACTACAAGCTCTCTTTCACAGAGTTACGCGGTATTGAAGTCACCGAGGTTTGCCAGATCTTTGAGCGGATAAACCAGGCAGGCCAGCCACTGAGCATGTTCGATATCGTTGTCGCCAAAACCTTTAGACCGGATGACGATGGGGTCTCTGGATTCTACCTCCGTGGGTTGCTCGATAGCTTCCGGCATGAACTCAATGTGGCAGGCAGCCAATACGACGCTGTCGACAATACGACACTGCTTCAAATTCTCGCCGTTCTAGTGCGCGACAGCGTACCCGATTCGAGAGTGCGCAACATTACCGACAGGTACCTCAACATGCTACAGACTGATCATCTCCGAGAAGTCTGGGAGGATGGCAAGATCGCCATGCGGAAGGTCTTCGATTTCTTCGACAACTATCTGCGCTTACCTGGCCCAGCGCTGGTTCCAAACCGATACTTCTACATGACCTTGGCCTCGTATTTTTTCCAAAATGCCACGCCAGACTACGGTCTTCTCCAACGTTACTTCTGGTACTTTAGCTTTCACAACGACGATCTGCTAAGCAATACGACACATCTTCGCGACCATATTAGTCGATTTCGCGCGGCGAGAGAAGGCGATGGCTTCGGCTTTGAGCGGTTCTTGATCGATAAGGACAGTTTGAGAAAAACTACGTACAGTTCTCGAGGTAGACTCTCACGGGCCATGCTTGCACTTTTTGCGAATCAAGACCCGCGCGACTGGGCCGTCCCAGAACGATCCGTGCTCGCGCTTGTATACTATATGCTGACTGATCATCCCAGCCTGCATCATGTTTTCCCGCTTGACTTCTGCGAGAAACACCTAGGAGAGCACGGACGCTATGCCAACAGTCTGCTCAACATTGCCTACCTCACGCAGATTACAAACCTACGTATTAGTAACAAAAATCCGCTCGAATATTTGCAAGATTATATTGGCCCACGCTTTTCTGAAGTCCAAAAAACTCATCTCCTTCCTGATCTGCTCACGGAGTGGGCGGAAGCAACAGAGATGCCCGAAGATGCGCTAGACCAGTTTATTGAGGCGCGTTTGGAACTCGTCTTGACGCGTTTGCGCTACTACTTGTCCAGCATCACTTTCGAAGTCATCGATACGCGAGCTGAACCTGCTGATGGAGAAGACCAAGAGTTAATCGTTGGCTAGACACTAAAAATCACACCCGGTACCAAACAAGGAGAGATGGCCGACGCTCGTACTTCTTGTAACTAAGCTTTCAGGTCAGTATATTCCCCCAAATTGAAAGCTAACAGAAGCCACCGCGAGCAAAGAGTTTATCGGGGGTTAG
>JBBSGN010000417.1:0-3788 GCA_038254085.1 Chloroflexia bacterium
CACGCCCCTACAACAGCACCTTTCTTACCCTAAGTCTGAATGGTTACAGAATAAATAACCATAGAATCTTTGCGCCCTTTGTGTCTTTGTGGTTCATTCCTCCAGCATCATCCCAAATTGCTCCGAAATTGGTGGCCTTAACCCCTTGACAAGAGGCTGAACATCGTGTAATATAAGGGTACTTCGGAGGTGTTGAGCTTCTGAAGGCACAAAAGCTCTGATAGACTTTCGGGTCTGCTGGAGCTTTTTGTTTTGCCCCTCAAAGCGCATGGCGGTTTGCGAAGCACCACTACTGCCCCATCTTCTCTAACTCCAGAAATAGAGAGGCGGTCCACGTCATGTGGGCTGCACCGAGCGGTGTGCCGGCCAGAGGGTCGTAATACTCCCAGAAGCCGGGGTCGTCCTCCTGTGGCGCGCGGGCTGTGGGCTTATTACGCACCAAGGGCCAGCTTACGGCGACGATGGTGCTGTCCCACAGCCAGGCGTGCGCGTATTGCCGAGTGGAAGGGGTGGTGAACTCCTCCCCGAAGCTGTTCTGCTCCATTACACCAATCGCGGCGCGATGCACCCTCTTCTCGTCCGCCCCTTCGCTTATCATCCGCAGCGTGCGTGCCCGCAACTCCTCCACTAACGGCAGACCACGCTCGCGCAGTCCCAGTATCACCAGCCAGTTGGTCACCGGCCAGCTAGGCCCCGACCAATATCTTTGCGGGTTGAAGGCGGTGCTGTTGAGAGCCATCGAGGGGATAGGCACGGGCGTCCAGAACTCGGTGGGGTCGAGAAGATGCGCGACAAGGGCGTCTGCCTGGGCAGGCGTGGCGACGCCAGCCATGAGCGGCATGAGGCTCGATACTGTCGGCGTGCGGAGCAACCGCTTGCCCCGGCTGTCGTAGCTGAAGAAGAGGCCGTCCCGTTCGCTCCATAGCTTGCTGCGTATCGCCAGCTTGACCGCCTGGTCGCGCTCTCGGTTTCTGGCGGCCAGGTCGTTCAACCGGCCAGATATATCAGTACCACTCTCTACCACATAGGCCAACCCGTCTTCCAGGCGGGCCAGTGCGTCTAGGGATGAGGCAAACAGGCTGTTGAACAACACGTCTTGTAACAAGAAGGGGCTATGCTCTGTTATAGCCTGCTGGCTATAAGTATACCTCTTGAAGAGAGCGAGGAGACCAACATAGGCAGTATAGTCGTGCTCGGTGGGGCGATGCTCACCCTTGACATGTACCATGTCGGTGCGTCCGAACGTATCTACGGGCAAGCCCCGGTCGGTTATATACGCGCGGGTGGCCTCGATGAGGGGGTCGAACGCGGGAGAATTGTCGGTGCCGGTCTCCCAGGGGTGGAGACAGAGGACCAGGTTCTCTCGCCAGGGGTCTCGCTCTCGAAACAGCCAATCGTGATACTTCTCAAGCCCATCAGCGATTGCCAGGAAGTCAGCGCAATGGGCCTCTCGCTCGTGGGGTGCGATCTTACGAAAGACCTCGTAGGCACACACGCCAATGATCGGGGGTTGGGTAATACCGGAGGTTCTGAGGCGGGTGGGGCCGGAGACGGCGGGCGTGACGCCCCAGTCGTCCGCGTCGGGCCGATAGCCATGCTGCCCAGGCATGAAGCGTATCTGGGGCAACATGCCGTTGCGCCACTGGCAGGCGAATATCGCCATAAGCTCGTTTATGGACCGCCTGGTCCCATAGCTGGTTTCAGGCAACGCGAAGCTCTCTATCCGGCGAGCTAATCAGAGCCGGCCTCCCCTAGTGTGTAGGCAACCGCCTGCTCCAACGGCTCGGCTCTGCCCGCCTCGTAAGCCTTCATAAACACTTCCAGTCGCCCTCTCGCTCCTCAGTAACGCCCGTGTGGAGGGCCATGCGACCCCTGAGCAATCCGGCCTAGTTCCAGGGTTCCTCGTGCAAAGCACGCTGGGCGGCGATAGCGGCAACGACGGCCTGGGGTGCTGTATGGAAAGCGGCCTGTAAGGCGCTCCCCATCATTTTGTATGCAAACCCACCGTTGGCCTCTATTGCCTGGCGAGGTATGGTCTCATGGCGCACGAAGGCATTCCGCATCGCTTCCGGGGACTGCCCATGCTCACCATGTCCGACGATCCCTTCAACATCGGCGAAGATGAAGGTAACGGTTCCACTCGGACGGCTAGCCATGCCTGTAGGCCTTTCGGGTCGGTGCTAGGTGCTGGGGATTAGGGATTAGTCACGCATCACGTTTTACGTTTCACCCCTTTGGGAGCAGAACGATAAAATGATGATAGGCAGCGTCGAGCTTAGTATAGAACAGACGGGCAAGGGCGTCAATTGTTGGTGGAACCGGATCCACGCCCTATTGTACACAAGACCTCTCTTACCATGATATAATGGCGCTGTCTTACCAGCCTCCACCACCAGTCACCCACAAATGGCTTCTCAAACAAGACCACTACCTTCCCTCGGTGGGCGAGACCCCATTGGCCGCCTCATAGGGCTGTACGATATAGTACGCTCTCTGAACTCAATTATCCATCTGGACAAGCTACTAGAGCAGATCGCGACCTCAGCCGTCGAGATGATAGAGGCAAAGGCCGGGGCTATCTTGCTTGTAGACCCGTCCGGCACCCATCTCACCTTTGAGGTAGCAACCGGCCAGGCGTCCAAGTCACTGAAAGGGGTGGCGGTCCCAATGAGTGAACGGAGCATTATCGGTCTGGTCGTCAAAACGGGCAAGCCCTATATCGAGAATGACGCTCAGCGCAGTCCCAACTTTTCGGGGATAGTGGATAAGCAAACCGGATATAAGACAGGCAAGTTAGTCTGTGTGCCACTCAAAGTACAGGAACGTATCACCGGGGCGGTCGAAGTGCTCGACAAAATATCGGGCAGGAACTTCGACGAAGACGACGTGAAGCTTCTCGAAGCGCTGGCCGACGTTGCGGCGGTTGCCATCGAGAACGTCAGGCTGTACGAGGAGGCGCAACAGAGGGCGCAGGAACTGGCCCAGGCATACGAAGGGCTGCAAAAAACGTACCAAGGGACACTGCAAGCTCTCACCGGGCTATTAGACGCACGTGACACGGCCACGCACGGGCACAGCAACCGTGTGGTTGCCTTCACGCTCAGGTTAGCCCGCGCTATGGGTATAACCGACCAGAAGAGACTGCGCGTACTCGAACAGGGTGCGCTCTTGCATGACGTGGGCAAGATTGGTGTTCCCGACGCGATACTGAGGAAACCGGGGCCGCTCACCGATGAGGAATGGACGCAGATGCGCGCCCACCCTGAGATAGGTTACCGGATGCTCAAGGACATCGAATTCCTGAAGGAAGCGCTGGTGGTCGTCCGCTACCATCACGAGCATTGGGATGGGTCGGGCTACCCTGCCCACCTTAGCGAAGAGAACATTCCCATCGAGGCGCGCGTATTCGCCGTAGTGGACGCCTTCGACGCAATCACCTCAGAGCGACCCTATAGCAAGGCCCGCACCTATGAGCAAGCAGCCGCCATAATCCACAAAGCAAGCGGCCAGATTTTTGGCCCCAGCATTGTGCGGGCGTTCCTATCAGTGCCGAAAGAGGATTGGTCACGTATCCGAGAGGATCTTGCCCGTCATCGTAGCCGGCCCCAGGAGTTTGACAGGTCCCCACACAAAACCCTTCCTCTGTGAGGCGAAGAGTCTCAACGGTAGAACAAACACCGAAACCGTCTGGGGTGGTTTCGGTGTTTGTTCTACCGTAATTTACTTGCTTATTGCTTGCCGCGAGGCACTAGTTCCTGATAGCTAACAGCTTAAACAGAAAACCCAAA
>JBBSGN010000418.1:0-3780 GCA_038254085.1 Chloroflexia bacterium
ATCCAAAAGCGCAGCATGGACAGCCGCAAACCGA
Source organism: Chloroflexia bacterium (assembly GCA_038254085.1). Taxonomy (GTDB): domain Bacteria; phylum Chloroflexota; class Chloroflexia; order QHBQ01; family JADMIH01; genus JADMIH01. Next base: position 35 of record JBBSGN010000418.1, read on the forward strand.
TGCACGAAATCGCCGAAGCAGTTCTGTTGACCAGTGAGATGGTATCGTGATGCGTGATGCGTGAAATGTGATGGGTGAGGCGCAGAGAATAAACCACAAAGACACAAAGGACACAAAGATTCTATTGTTCTTGAACCAATGGTGCTAGTTGATCAAAGTTGGATCAGAGGCTGAACTGAGCAATAGAAAGATGAACAAAGCCCACTTCATCAGGTTGAGGCCATTCCATTGAGCCAAGATGTTGAACAAGGCTACAGCGTAAGCGAGATGAGCCTGAAAGTAGCGCCACACACGATGCCCCATTATCCTTAGCAATTACTCGGCTAGCACTTTCCTCCATCCCTAACATCCTACCATCCCCAACTGATTCCGAGCGCAGCGAGGAATGACAAGGGAGGCGGGTCGGCTAAAGAGGCAGATGTTATTTGCCATATGCTTTCTGGTACATCCAAGCGGCCATTGGCCGTATGCTACATAAGCCTCCACGCAGAGCCGCGTTCATGTCAAGCACCTGAGTGCGTTCCGTGCAGTCCTCAAGGCGTAGCTATCCGAGGTTGGTTGGGATAGAGTGTGTAGGCGTTTATGCAAGGTCTATTATACAGCTCGCCGGTGTCTTAACTTGAATATGGCAGGCGCTCTCGAAGATAAGGATTGTTGAAGCCTACTATGACCTCTATCTCCTCACCCTCTCGCCTCCTGCTGGTTGCCCTCCTCCTCGGCTGGTGCGTGGACCAGCTTTTCTACGGCAAACTACTGGGTGTCTCAGTACCGCTATTCGTGCTGATGCTGTTGGCCGCGCTCTACTTGCTGGGGAGGTTGGAGGACGTGCGGCCTGTCAAGCGGAACCTGTGGCTCATGCTGCCTCTGGCCTTTTTCAGCAGCATGGTGTTTGTGCGGGCCGGTGGGTTCATCACCTTGCTGAACGTGTTGGCGGTACTGGCGCTGTTGGCGCTGTTGGAGTACTTCTATGCGGCGGGCAGGATCGAGAGGTTGGGGCTGATTGGCTATTGGCTGGCCTTGCTCCTTACGATGGGGAACGCCATGTTGCGGGCGGGGCCTGTGGTGGGGCAGGGCGTAAAACTGGGGGCGGTGCGTAGGCGTGGTCTACCGAGATTGATGCCGATGCTTCGGGGGCTGGTGATTGCCCTGCCTGTCCTGATTGTTTTCACCTGCCTGCTCGCCTCGGCTGACATGATATTCGCTAATTATCTGGCGGCGATCTTGCGGCTCGACTTCCTGGTCAATTTGCAGGACTTCTTTTGGCAGGCGATTATCGTGATGTCATCTGCCTGGCTCGTGGCTGGCGGCCTGGCGTATGCCCTCAGCAGGCGCACCGAGGGTAATGAGGAACCCTGGGAGAGCGCACTGGCCCGCCTGCCTCGGACATTTTCCCTCGGCTTCGTCGAGTCGGCGACGGTGATGGTGCTGGTGGACGTGCTGTTCCTGCTGTTCGGACTGGTGCAGTTCGCTTACCTGTTCGGCGGCAAGGCCAATATCAGGGTAGAAGGCTTCACATACGCCGAATACGCTCGGCGCGGCTTCTTCGAGCTGCTGGCGGTGGCGCTGCTGACGTTGGGGCTGATACTCGGCCTGCACCGGCTGGCGTGGCGCGAAACCCGGCGGCAGTCGGTGATGTTCAACTTGCTCGGCACGGTTATGGTAGCATTGGTGATGGTGCTATTAGCGTCCGCGTTCTTCAGGATGACGCTTTACGAGGATGCGTATGGCTACACGCAACTGCGCCTGTACGCGCATGTCTTCGAGATATGGCTGGCGGCGGCTTTCATCTGGCTGCTTGCTACCCTGTGGGTGTGGCCCAACCGCTTCGCTATAGGCGCTTTTGTGGCCTTGCTCGGTTTCCTGGCTACCCTCAATCTGATCAACCCTGACGCATTCATCACCCAGCAGAACCTGGCTCGCTACCAGGCGACGGGCAAACTGGACGCGCAGTACCTGACCGAGTTCTCGGACGACGCTGTGCCTGCGCTGGCACAGGGCTTGGGCCAACTGTCGGGCGACGAACAGGGAATAGTTCGGGATTACTTGCAGCACCGCCTGGAGAGCATGGAGCATGACGCCGGTTGGCGAGAATGGCCCTCCTTCAATCTGGCCCGCTGGCAGGCTTATGATGCGCTCATCAAGACCACTATGGTGAGCGGTGATGCAAGGGAAGCGCACTGAGCATAGGCGTAGGGCGAGACTATAACGAGGAAGTTGAGCGAAAACTCACCGCAGAGACGCAGAGTACGCAGAGGACGACGCAGAGATTCTATTGTTTCTTTCTGCGGCAAGTTAATTGCCTCTATGACCCTGACTCTGAACGTTTGCCGGGTTGCCGGGTATTCCCATGCTTATACGGTCTCGATACTTTCGGAGGGTTTCAAGCGTTGTATAATGTAGAGAGGACTCTATGTATTCACGCAACGTGACCCGCCGGTCGTTCCTGAAGTTGGCAGGCGTACTCGCTCTGAGAGCCGCCGTTGTGGGGGCTGGGGGCGCAAGCTATGTGGCCGCCGTCGAGCCGGAATGGGTCGAGATCAATCCGGTCGGGCTGGGGTTGCCCCGGCTGTCGCCTGCGTTCCACGGCTACCGGATTGCCCAGATCAGCGACCTACATATGGGCGACTGGCTTGATGCGAATAAACTGGCTGAGATTGTCGCCCTGGTCAACAAACAGAAACCCGACATGATTGTTATCACGGGTGACTTTGTGACCAGGCACCCGGAATATGTCGCAAGCGACCTGGCGAAGTCCCTTAGCAAGTTGAGCGCGCCGGATGGGGTAATGGCGGTGCTTGGCAACCACGACTACCGCCCTGGCCCCGACGTGATACGTCACGTGATGCAGGACAGTGGCATCACTAACCTGAGCAACGGTGTGCATACTCTTGAGCGGGCTTCGGCGCTACTAAATATCGCGGGCGTGGACGACGTTTGGCAAGGCAAGGACCGCTTGGACCTGGTGCTGAACAAGTTGCCCAAAGCGGGCGCGGCTCTCCTGCTGACCCACGAGCCGGACTTCGCGGACATCAGCGCGGCTACGGGGCGGTTTGACCTGCAAATCTCCGGCCACTCGCACGGTGGCCAGGTGAACATCCCCTTCCTGGGACCGATGCGGCTGCCGCCATTGGGCAGGAAATACCCACTTGGCCTCTATCGGGTTGGCGAAATGATCCAGTATACCAACCGAGGTATCGGCATGGTCTACCCGCACGTTCGCTTCAACTGCCGCCCGGAAATTACGCTGTTCACTCTATCGTCATCGGCTACATGAACGTAAAACGTAAGAAGAGGCCATTACGTTTTACGTTCACGGTGTCCATTCCCTCCGTATCACATCTCGGATTGAGTTGTAGCTTTTGCCCGCCTCGATTGCTTCGTGGATGGCAGGCTCGAACACTTTGTCGTAGAACTCAGGCCCCATGCGGGCGATTATCTCTTTCTCAAACATCTCATCGGTCTGCGGCTTGTCGTTGATGGTGTGCCACTTGGGCTTCTTAGGCTGCTCTCCTTCGGTCTCCTCTTGTTGGGCGGTTTCGTGCAATTTGGAGGGCGGCTGCGACATGGTGCCGCGCCCGAAGCCGCGAGAGGCGACCACTTTGGCGACCCACAACCCGTACCCCTCGGCCTCATCGGGCGGCATACCGTCCTGGATGGCCTTCTGGCGGTTGTACTCGGCAAACACATCGAAACGGCGGATGGGCACTTTTGGTTTCAACAATTCTCTCCTCCTGTGGACAATTGCC
>JBBSGN010000419.1:0-3776 GCA_038254085.1 Chloroflexia bacterium
AAAGTTGCTGCTCTCCAATGTGACCGCGGTCCATGTGGTGGCGTTATCAGAGTAGCTCAACCGCAGGTTGGCGTTGGGTGTGTTGAAGTCATTCCACGATACATACATGCGCCCGTAATGAGGGCTTGCCGGGTTGTTGTCTACCCACATAGACTGGCGGTCGTCGTTGCCGCCGTTATTAGCGCAACCACCCGCCGTCCATGTAATGCCATCAGGGGACGTCCAGACCCCTATTCCAAAGCCGCCGCAGCCCGTTGCCAGATCGGTGGCATACCACGCGTTCAAGGCAGCGTTGTACACGACCGTTGGATCGCCATAGTTGGTGCCGTGCCCAGAACAGAGGGGTTGGCCCACGTGTGCAAAAGTGGCCCCGCCGTCAACGGAGGTGGCAATGCCGCTGTAGCAATTGGGCGCGGTCCTCGAATCGTTGTAGTTGACCACGATGGTGTTGCCATGCCCCCATACCATGCTCTCGCTTTGGGTAACATGGGGATAGGTGCCGTCGGGGAGAATGGCGTTGACATCTGCTCCGCCGATAAAGGGGCGGGTCAGTTTACCCAGGTCGCCCCCGACAACTGGCGGATTTATAGGGCTGGTGTCACCAGGCTTGATCCGTCCGCACTGCACCAATATCTGGTATGCCCGCATATTGGTCTGTTTAGCGATGTGGAGCTTGTCTATCTGCGAGCAGTCGAACGGTGTCGCTTTGCCACTAGTTGATGCTGGGCCTGTTGAGGAGCCGGGGGAGAGGCCGGCGGGAGCGGAAGCCGGGAAATAAGCGCTTGCCGCACCCCCCAGCCCCGCGATAGAAGCTGCCAATAATAAAGCAGCAACCACAATTAACCAGGTACGCCTTGACATATTCTCGTTCCTTTCTTGTCTTTTCGATAGCGCAGGAGGCCGTGCAAATAGACGCCTCATGCAGTGGGTTTCACTGCCGTATCACCCTGCAATTGTGGCAGCGGCGGGCGAGCGAGCAACGCTCGCTTCGACCATAGAGGGGAGGAAGGAAAGACAAAACACCGGCCCGCACGATGCGTGACCAGTGAAGCGAAGAGTAGCGCGTATAAGCTCCGGCATCACCTCATCACTAAGTAAGCGTGCTAATTATAGAACTGACTATAAGGTTTGTCAATAGCAACTGTGGACGCAAGCGTTCAGAATTAGGATACGGAGAGTGCTAAACTCACCGCAGAGAGGCAGAGTATGCAGAGTAACGCCGAGCAAATAATTGTTCTTCTCTGCATGGTTCTCTGCGTACTCTGCCTCTCTGCGGTGAGTTCTTCCGCGAATGTGAACTATTACCTGTGGACGAGAACGAGCAGTAAGGGTCGCCCTTCGTCTCCTAATCCAACACCAACTCCTGCCGCGCAGACAGCCACAAGTCGGCAAGCACCAGCAGGGCTGCGTACACGGCCAACAGGATGACTGAGATGACGGCTACCGACCCCCAGCCCGACTCGGTAGCGAGCTTCAGCGCGCCCGCCACAGGGGCCAGCACTGGCGGGAGACGCTGTAACACCGGGCGCATAAACTCTATCGGGAAGTTGCGATTGTCAAACGACATCACCAGGATCACGAGCACTGCAAGCACGCCCAACCGCACCCCGCTCGGCGAGATAAACGCGGACAGCAGCGCCACCAACCCCACCGCGAAGGCGGTGGCTATCACGACAGGCAAGCTCCCCACCAAATAGGTCGTAGGCGTGCGCCAGGCATCGGTCGGTACTCCGGGATGGAGCCATGCGCCGAACCGCAGCGCCTCCACCAGTGTTGATAGCGCGTGCCCGCTCACAGCGACAATCCACGCGGCTAACATCACTGCCCCGGTGAAAGAAGCGCGCGGCACTTGCCTCGCCAGGATCGGGTACGTCTCGGCTCGGTCGGCACGAGCGAACATCGCTCCGGTGGTCACGCCAGCCAGCGCCAACGTGATCGCGTACTCTATCCCGAAGAAATGGCCCTGCCCCGACTCATAATTAAAGAAGAGGCTCTGCACCCCTACCAGCACCAGCACATTGAGGAACACCCAGGGGCAGCGAAAGAAGTCGCGCAAAGTAAAGACGCACAACTTCCAAAACACCGCCGGTCGCCCGGCAGCTTTGGGCCTTGCTATAACCGTAGAGCGGGCGACTTCTATGGCTTATTCCTCCCCCGCTATGGCTTCTGTTACCGCTTCTGGCACAGTTGCTTCCTGCGTCTCGGAAGAACCAGGAGCTACGTTCCCACTTCCGTTGCTGCGAATCGCCATCTCTACATCGGCTGGCAACAGAGGTAACGGCGTGGTATGAGGTCCACTTGAAACGCTTGTCGCCTCCTGGCCGTTCCGGCTGCTTTCGACATGGGCTTCTTGCGTAGGTGCGGATAGGCTAATCGAAGCGGGTGGCGTTGCCCCATCCGCGCTCTTTTCCGGCGCAGGCACAGGAGGCTGAACCGCCTGCAAGTAGAGCGTTTCCAGCTCTTTGCTCTCGATATGAACCGAAGTGATGTCCCAGCGCCCATCTATCATCGCTTTCAACGCTGCTGCCTTGATCGCCGCCGCGCGGGATGCGTCGTCCCCGGTGGGCAGGCTCACGTGCAGCGGATCGCTCTCGGATTGGCCGCCCGTTATCCTCACGCCCGGGTCCAGCTTCCGCAAATATTCAATCAGATACGAGGCGATCTCAACCGCGCCGTTGCGGGGCACGCCGGTAATATTCACCCGTTGGCTGCCCGCCAGATAAGCCTTCGTGACCAACCGCCCGCCCCGCAAAACGCCCACGTGCGAACAAATCCGCTCTACCTCCGTCAGTTGGTGCGAGCAGAGCAGTACTGTTGACCCACGCCGCTTGCAGTCGAGTATCAGGTCCCGGATAGCCACCTGCCCCTCCGGGTCCAACCCCGACGCAGGCTCGTCCAGCACCAATAGCTCCGGCGGCTCGCCCTTGCCGTTAAGCAGGGCCACCGCCAGACCCAATCGCTGGAGCATCCCCTTCGAGTAGGTCTTGATGCGCCGATTCGCCGCCCCGCCCAGCCCTACTGCTTCCAGCACCCCGTCGGCAGCCCGCTTCGCGTTGCCCTCCAAACCTTCCAGTCCCGCATGAAACCGCAAATATTCCCGCCCCGTGAAGTTACCGTGATAGCGCGGCCTCTCAGGCAAGTAGCCGAGCCGGGCGTGGGCGCGCGTAAGGTCGGTTGAGCCAAAGAGTCGAATCCCGCCCTCATCAGGACGCAAGAAACCGAGCAGCAGCTTAAGCAGCGTAGACTTGCCCGCCCCATTCGGCCCAAGCAGCCCAAACATCTCCCCGCGCTCTATCACCAGGGACACTTCGCGCAAGGCCACCACGTTGTTGAAACGCTTGCCGACTTGCTCTATACTTATTATAGGCGGCTCTAATACGGAGCCGCTCCCGGCATGTGTATAAGCCTCTGATTGCTGCCGCATGGCTGTATTATAGGCGATGTTGGGGATGATGCAAAATCGGACGGACGACGACCGACGACCGACGACCGACGACGGGCGATATGTGATACCTGATTGCCGCTACTGACTACTTCGGTCTTGGTCCGTCGTCCGTCGTCCCCATGTGTTATAATTAGGACTTACGCAAATCAGGTACGAACCGGACGCCAATCAAGCGTAAGGATGCGTAAGTCCTGATAATAAAAGAAACCAGGCCCGTCCTTTCCAGTGCCCCTATTGGTGGCACGCCACTTGCTTTGCAAATAATGGTAGTGAACGAGGTCAATAGCAGGCTAACAGGCTAGCTATGGCCCCTTTAACTCATTGCGTGCTG
>JBBSGN010000420.1:0-3772 GCA_038254085.1 Chloroflexia bacterium
GCCAAGATAGACGCTATCGCGGCAGGGTACAGCGACTCTATACCCCCAGCACGACAGACTTTCTCGGACGTTCCTCCGGGCAGTCCCTTCTGGGTGTACATAGAGCGAGTGGCTCTGCACGGGGTGGTAAGCGGCTACGATGATGGTACCTACCGGCCAGGGAACAATGTCACAAGGGGTCAGGCATCAAAGATCGTGGCAAACACCTTCTTCCCCAACTGCGCCCCACCTACTAGGTAAGCGACCTCAGACCACCAGTGCGAGCGCTGTGCAACTGAATGTGTGGTCATCCAACAATTGGGTGGAAAAGCGCAAATCCGCATAAGCAACAAGGGCTGCTCGACGTGAGCAGCCCTTGTTGCTTACATACTCGGGGAGCCGTAGAAACGAACGACCTAGCGCTTTCCTGACCTACGAAATGAACATGGAGTAAGTAAGATGAAACATCGGAACACCAACGTGCGGGTGGACACCGGAACAGTAGCGCGAACGCTCCCGGATCTTGGCGTGCTCTCAGAAGAGCAACGCAATGAGCTCTTTCGTCGCAGCACTTTGCTCGGAGATCTGGCCGATCACGAGCGGGTGAGTAATCGACTTCTGGCAATGCGCGCAAGTGAAGTCGGCTTGTCGTTGCGAATGCCGAGGTACTATCATACCCGCTTCCGGCGTTATGGCCTGATCGGCCTCGCTCCCCGAGTCCGTGCAGATAGCGGCAAGCATCACACACTCAGCCCTCACATGGTGCAGGTCATCGAGAGCCTGCGGCTGACCCATCGAGATGCCCCGATTCGCTTTGTGTATGAGATGGCCTGCCAGTATGCCACCACGGCTGGAGAAGGGCCACCCAGCCTCTACCAGGTCCGCTCCATCTGCGCGCAGATTCCGGAGCCAGTGCGGCTGCTCGCTGACGGCCGAGAAGGCGAGTTCCGCAACCGCTACCGCCTGACCTACCCCATCCGCCACGACCCTCATCGCATCGTCTGGCAGATTGACCACAAGGCTCCTCTCCATGTTATGGTTCGAGACCTGAGGGCACCCTCTCACCGATGCCCTTCTGGGGAGGTCCGACCGTTCCTGACGTTGGTAGTTGACAGCGCCTCTCGCCTGGTGATGGCGGGCCTGTTCAGCTACGACGAGCCTAACCGTTTCACCGTGGCCACTGCGATTAGAGAGGCCATGCTAGGTGGGCTTACCAGCGAACACAAGCCGTTCGGCGGCGTGCCTGACGAGATATGGATCGACAACGGCAAAGACTTGGTCGCGCGCCATGTCCACCAACTGGCGGAAGGGTTGGGCATCAAGCTGGTGCCAGGACCTCCTCATGAGCCGCAGATACGGGGCATCGTTGAGCGGCTGCATGAGATGCTGGACACAAGGCTCTGGTCCACGCTGCCCGGCTATCTAGGCTCCAACGTCGTGGAGCGGAATCCAAAGGCCAAAGCCCAGCTTACCATCTCGCAACTCGACGAGCTTTTCCGAGCATTCATCGACCGCTACCACCACGAAGTGCATAGCGAGACCGCCAGACACCGCTGGAGTTCTGGGAGCGCAACGCCACCCCGCTGCCCGTGGATGAACCGCTCTTACGCTTGCTGGACATGTTGCTCAAAGAGCCTGCCACTAGACGTGTGCACAAGGATGGAATCAAGTATGCCGCAGAGCATTACTGGCACCCGGAGTTGTCGGTCCTCGTTGGCGAGGACGTGTTAGTGCGGGCTGCTCCCCATTACACGGCTCCAGACGACATTGAGGTGTTCTTCGAGGGGAAGTGGCGGTGCACGGCCTTCGCACTCAGTTCCCCACAAGGGCAAACCCTGGAGCGTCAGGTGATTGTTGAGGCACAACGCCGCCAGCGGGCTCATACTCGTAGCCGCATCACGGCTGCCCGCGATGTCTACGAAACACTCCTGTCAGCGTCGGCCTCTTCACCTTCTTCACCCGCTCGATCTGGCTCACTTGCCTCCTCCGCACCTGCCTCTAAACAACAGAGCAGGCGACAACCAGCCCACACGCTCGACACACTCGACACACTCGACGCTCCAAGCATTCTTCCAGCAACCCATCAGCCCGACCTGTTCGATTTCCTCGTCGCCCAGCAGACTGAGCAGACCGAGCAGAACAATCGAAAAGGAGAACCCCGATGATCCCCGAGTACGCAGATAATCTCGACTTTGAGAACCGCCTGCCATTCGGCCAGGCGCCTATCATGACCAACAGCGTCAAGCGCTTCCACGCTTGCATGCAGTTCATCACTCAGTCTCGTGAGCAGACGGGTTATGCCACTATGGGCATCGTCACGGGCGACGCCGGCTTGGGCAAAACCATCGCTGTTCAGACATACCTGCAAGATCTCAAGCCACGTGCCCACAGTGGCTTTCCCGCCTGTGTCAGCATCAAAGTCAGCCCTCGCTCTACCGCCAAAGCTTTAGCCAAGACACTGATCACCACGCTCAATGGCGAATCTGGAAGCTACCCTGGGTACAACAACGTCTACGATATGGAAGCAGGAGCTGCTCAAGCTATCCGGCGCAACGACCTGGACCTTGTTCTGATCGATGAAGGAGATTGGTTGAACGTGGAGAGCTTCGAATTGCTGCGCCATATCTTTGACCGTACTGGTTGCCCTGTCGTGGTTGTGGGACTTCCTCGCATCTTGAGAGTGATTAGTCGGCATGAGAAGTTCGTGAGCCGCATAGGTCTGCACATGGAGTTCCTGCCGCTTACCCAGGAAGAGGTGCTGACATCTGTGCTGCCCGCTCTAACGCTTCCTTTGTGGCACTATGATGTTGATAAGCCCGATGACCGGCAGATGGGTACTCAACTCTGGCAGAGGGTATGCCCATCATTCCGAAAGTTGCGGGTGGTGCTGCAATATGCCAGCCAGATTGCATGCACGCGAGGGGCGGAACGGATCACACAGGAGATCCTGGCTGAGACGCTGCACCTGATACTGATCCCGCAACTGCCTAAGCTCAGGCAAGGACCGCAAGGCCCACGAAATGAAATCGCGACGACTAGGCCTTACGAGGCGGAATCGGAGCAACGACCACCCCGCTCACCTCGCACGACAGCCAGGCAAAAGGTAAAGACCGAGGCTACCTCCTTATGAACGCGAACCCATTTACCGTTACGGGTGCTCGTGCCTGGCCGCTGCAGCGCTCAGAAGATATCACCGAGGGTACCGAGCAGCTCCAAGAACAAGAGGTCCAACAGCTTGCACGCCTACTTGGTAGATTGCTGGACGGGGCAGAGTGCGAGCCTGACCTGTACGAAGTACTTCCCTGGCTCAGGAACGTAAACCTGTGGGAACTGCTCCTACAGCGTAGGGCCAACGCACGCTTTCCATATGTTCCCCGCTTCGCCGGCTCCTCCCCTTCTGCACAATTATCCGATATCTCGGTCTTGCCGGACACGGCAGCTACCTTGCTGACCTTCTTCGCCAGGGTGACACAGCCTATGGCCCAGATGGTCGAAGCCCTCTACCTTTCTCCTTTGCTGCGAGATACCCGCACCGTCTACGACATCTTACGTGGAATGGCCGGAGCTGCTGGGGTAAAGCCATTGCCGAAGGACGTGGTCGTAGCGATGTGTGCTAACCTCGCTAGTAGCCGTTCCAATGTCCTGAATGGATGCCGGGCTCGGCCCCATCCAGCCGTCTGGAATATTACCTGGCGGAGAATACCGATCCGCTTGCAATGGACTATGCAGCAGCCTGTGCAGGGTGATACCAGCGCGGCTGGAGATTCGCGGCTGGTGCTGGTGAGGGAGGAAA
>JBBSGN010000421.1:0-3770 GCA_038254085.1 Chloroflexia bacterium
ACCTGGTCGTCGGGCAACTTTGGGCAGGCCGCCGCTTATGCCTGCATGCTGCTCAAGAAACGTTGTACGGTGGTCATGCCCACGACCTCGCCGAAAACGAAGCAGGCCGCTATACACGCTTACGGGGCGGCAATAGAATTGGTAGACGTGGCGACCAAGAGCCGAAGTGAGCGTGTGGCCGAGCTACGCGCCGAGCGCCCCGACGCCTTTTACGCCCCGCCCTACGACCATTACAGAGTGGTGGCGGGCAACTCCACGCTGGGCAAGGAGATATTCGACAAGCTGCATACCAGAACCGAGAAGTTGGACTACATTGTGTGCCCAATCGGCGGTGGCGGGCTTATATCGGGCATAATCGTAGCCCGCGACATCCTCGCGCCCGATGTAGAGATTATTGGCGCAGAGCCACTCCTTGGCAACGATGCCGCGCAGTCATTGCAAGAGGGGCGACTGGTATCGCTCGATGCTGAACCACAGACAATGGCCGACGGCGCACGCACTCTGAGCCTGGGCGACCTCAACTGGGAGATCATTAGCAAGGGCCTGCGAAGAATAATCGAGGTGCCGGAGGAGAAGATAGCCGAGGGGCTGAGGGCGCTTTACGCCTACGCCAACATGAAAGCCGAACTGACCGGCTCGTTATCCGCAGGCGCTGTGCTGACCCAACCGGACATCTTCGAGGGAAAACGTATCTGCTGTGTCGTGAGCGGCGGGAATGTGGACGCGGAGACATATACGAAGATGTTAGAGAGCTTGTAATTGGGTCTTGAGCGCAAGTTTCAGCCACGCCTGAACAGCAGCGCCAGCCGTGCGGACGACAGCTTCCGCTCGCCCATGCGCTGCTGTAGCAGCATGGCGAGCGCGTAGAAGGCCATCACCGGCAGTAAGAGCAGGCGATAGCCGATCACCATGCTGAAGTATTCTAGCATCCCACCCACCATGATGCCCAGCAGGTTGGAGGCGAAGGCCACATCGGCGGCCTCGCTGTCGCGGAACGAGTTGGCGAAGATCACGTTGGCAAGGAACACCGGCGCAAACGCCAACAGGCTTGCCAGCACGTAGCGCAAGGCCGCGTTGCCGAGCAAAAGCGTCTCGGGTGGCAGCGCCAGATTGACGGCAAGTGCCCCGAACAGCAGCAGATAGAAGACCCAGATTCGCCGGATGTGGAGACGGTTGTTAAGCAGCACGGCCAACAACACACTGCTCAGAATGGCGAAGAAAACCAGCGAATTGACCAGCCATGTGCTGCCGAAGAGGAGCGCGAAAGAGGTAAGGCTGCGTACCTCCAGCAGCGCGAAGGCGGCCCCCAAAAAGAACATGTGCCAGTCGAAACGGCCTAATACGCGCCGGGGCGCGATAGCCAGCACGCCGCCAAGCGAAAGGACCAGCACCACAGCCAGGGCGGCAACGTAGATCGCCGGAAAACTGCGTTTGGGCAGGTAGAGGAAGGGCCAATCGTCAGTCGCCGGGGTCTGACCGGTTACAGGATAGAAGCCTTCGCCAGTGACCCGCAGATCCGCACTCGTCGAGGCGTTTTCATGGTAAGGGCCGAACGAGCCGGGAGGCAGTGTGCCCAGCCGCGGGCCTGCCATAATCACCGCCGCCCTACCCCAGCCGCCGTAGGTCGAGACAAGCGGCTCCTGGCTGAACGCCTTCCCTACCATCCCGGCCAGCTTCTCCACCAACCACTGCTCTCGGTAGTAGTTATACAGCACCAGCACGCCGTTACCCGAAAGCCTGCTGCGCGCGGTGTCAATCGCCTCCTGAGTCAACAAAAAGCTCTCAAGCCGCAGGTTTGCCAGGCTGGAGGTAAGGGTAAGGGAGTCGGGCAGGGCGAAGACAATCAGGTCGTATTTTTGCATGGTGTTGCGCAAATAGGCCCGACCGTCGTTGATAACCACATTCACTCGCGCATCGCTGTACGGTTGGTCGGGGTGCAGTTTCGCGCCAAGCTCTTGTATCGTGGGGTCTATCTCCACCGCCGTTATTGACTTGACACCGTAAGCCAACGCGGTTGCCACATCCGAGCCGCTGCCCGCGCCCAGGATAAGCGCGTGGTCGAACGACTGGCCGGGGAAGATTTCGTACAAGCGCCTGTAGAACGGCTCTTTATTCTGCCAGGGAATCATTGACTGGTGCCCACCGGCGTTATTCACGTCCACTATGTACCCGCTTGGCTCTGCGGGGTGAAGCAGAATCTTGTAGTAAGGCGACCAATATGCCCCTTGCTGAAGTTGGAGGGCGATGCCCAGGCTGCCGCCCAACACCAGCGCCGCCGTCAACACTGCTCGCCTGCTACTCAGCGCCAGCACAGGCATAGCCAATATAGCGAACCACACGACGGGCGGCAATGAGAAGTAGGCGATAGCGAAGAAGGAAGCCGTACCCGCCAGGCTGCCGAGTATGTCGAACGTGTAGGCAGTTAGCGGCTTCATCTCGGCGAAAAGGGCGCCCAACGGGCGTGCCAGGGGGATGAAAGTGGCAGCTACCAGCCCGAAGATGAGCGGCAGGACGATGAAGCTCTCGCTGCGGGCGCTTTGCGTCTCGGCGACCCCGAAGAAAAGGGCATCGGTCGAGCTGAAACGCAACTCGAATCGGTTGACAGCCACTACGATTGCCAGCGACAGCAGCATAACCGGGAAGGGTGGGAACCAGAATCGCTTGCGCCGCGCCGACAGGATGCCCAGCCCCATGCCGAGAAACGACGCCAGCAAGATAATATTGTTGAAGTAGGCCAGGTAGCGGACGTAAGACGGTATCCACCTGATGCACAGCAACTCAAAGAAAAGCAGCGCGAATGAAGTCAGGAAGACGCGAGCGCGGGGGTCGGCGACGAATCTCATGCGGGGCATACGTTGTTAAACACGCTATCGAGGGCAGTGAGCTAAAGACTCTGATCCGCCCTGGTCTTTATCCAGGTATGGGCCGGGTCATCGGCGACCAGCCATGCCCGCGTGGGGCCGGCCTGGGCATTGAGGTAGTAGCAATCATATCCAGCCGCCGCAGAGACCGGGTGATACCCCTCCGGTACAAGCACCAGGTCGCCGTCTTCGCACACCAGGGCCACGTCCCAACGTCTATCTCGCGTGTAAATCCTCTGCAATGCGAAGCCCTGGGGAGGGTCTATCCGGTAGTAATAGGTCTCTTCCAGCAGGTTCTCACGCGGCAACTCCTCAACGTCGTGCTTATGTGGTGGATAGCTCGACCAGTGCCCCTCCGGTGTTAGCACCTCTACCACGATCAGGCGCTCGGCGGGGAACTCCGGCGGCATTATGTGGCGCACCGTGCGGGCGGTGCTGCCCCCCCCCCGCTCCTCGATACGCACATCGCCCGGCGGCACCAATCTGGCCGGATAACGCCCGTCCGCCGCCGCCTGCGCCCAGGCCACGTCGGCAGGCTCGCGAGCCTCCACAGAGAATGAAGTGCGCGGAGGCAAGTATGCGCTCCAGGGGAGGCCGCCGAACGGGTCGGTCCGCTCGCCCATCTCCCATATCTGCCCCCCAACTCGCAGCGTGACCTTACCGCCCACCAGCACCAGCGCCGCTTCCTGTTCGCCGGTTTCCCCCACCCAATCATCGCCCGGCACCACCCGCCGCACCAAAAAGCTCAGGTACTCCCATCCGGCGCTTTGGGGCATGGTCTCGACCAATATTCCCCCCTGCCCGTCAGGTAGCTTGCGTGGCTTAAACAGCAATTCAGGCGCATTCATAACTCAAACTCCAGACAATTCATAATTCATAATTCATAATTGATATCGCTTGTCCGCCCTG
>JBBSGN010000422.1:0-3767 GCA_038254085.1 Chloroflexia bacterium
AGGTTTCGTTAATCAGTCGGATGACAAGTTGTCGGTGACCCCGCAGTCCTATAACTCCGGCTATAAGATCAGCAGCAACTAGAAAGTCTTCTTGTATACTTCGCCCTAATGTTTCGAGTTCCCCTAGGGCCAAAGGTTCGCCCCGCTTTAACGCTTCGGATACAGCATCCGAAGCATGTACTTGTTTCCAGCATATTATCTCTGTGAAAAACTGACTTTTGGAATCATCTATTATTACTGAGTTCGCGATGTTCGGAACAAGGTATTTATCAACCTTGTAGATCTGCTTACCAAATCGTGGAGTGGGACCGAAGTAGACTTCTGCGACGATTCCCCTAGGCATATTAACTCTCAGCGTAAGCTCTTTTATCGTTTCAGCAGAGCAACCAAGGGCCTCGTAGAGACGTTTGTATCCGACGCGCTCGTATGGCACTGAAACCTCCTTTTATTGGACCCAACGTAACTATACTCTAATCGCTAAACAGGGACGATTATACGCGCTGAATAGGACATTTTGGGGATACTCGCGTTTCTCCTTATCCCCTAAGATATACCCAAACAGCTGTCCCTTCCAGCAGTCGTTTATGCGTTGCCATTACGTGCCATTAACTCATAACTCACTCGGTACTCGGTACTTGGTACTCAAAATGAGACTATTATTCGCCGTAGCATTGCAATCCGGATATTGTTGGTGGGCGTGCTCACAGCCTGTAGCCCGTTCGCCAGCACGCCACCCAGAGTGGTCCGCAGAGTTATCCCTACCGCCACGCCTGCCCCTCCCCCACCGCCTCCACCGACTGCGGTGCCCACACCCGCCCCGCCACCCACGATAGCCCTCGACACCACAGAGGTCAAGCGCCAGCTCCTGGCGGTAGAGGCAGACGCGGCCAAGATGCGCGGCCTCAAACCCAAGCGCCCCGTACCCGAGCATTTCGTCGCGCAAGCCGAGTTGAAGTACACGATGGGCCAGCAGACGTTGCAAGAGTACACTCCCGAAATGGCCCACCGTGACGCCACCAGGCTGTGGCTCTTGCTCCTCATTGACAACCGCTCGACCGACTTCCGCCAGATGGAAGTTGATTTCGCGGGCCAGGAGGTGCTGGGTTACTACGACCAGATGAAGAAGGAACTGTTCGTCCGCACCGACGGCTCCTCTTTGTCGCCCAGGTCTAAGGAAACCCTAGCCCACGAATTCGTGCATAATCTCCAGGACCAGTACTTCAACCTGCAAAAGCTCCTGCCCCCAGGCATAGACCACGACCGCGAGATGGCGGTGAGGGCATTGGTAGAAGGCGACGCCACCGTTTCCGGCATATTCTACGCAGCGCGCTACATGAGCAACCGTGACTTCAGCCAGGTGTTTGCTGAGAGCGAAGACGAGATCGCCCCGCCCGTACCGGGTCGCGCCCCCGTCTACCTGCAACAAGGTTGGCAATTCCCCTACCGATACGGCAGCGAGTTCGTGCTGGCGCTCTCCCCTCCGGGCAGCTACAAGGCTATCAACGCCGCTTTCGCCAACCCGCCCGACTCTACCGAGCAGATCATGCACCCGCAGAAGTTCCTCGCCAAGAAACGCGATGAGCCTCTGCCCGTGCCTTTGCCCCCGCTCACTGATACACTGGGCACACTGGGAGCGGGCTGGACTTTCCAGGAGACCGACACGCTGGGCGAGTTCGATCTGCAAGTGATGCTGCTCGAAAACTACGTGAAAAACCCGCAGGCCAGCGAAGGCTGGGGCGGGGCGCGCTACGCCCTGTACACGAAAGGCGAGGACGCCCTCACCATCATGGGTTCGCGCTGGGACACCAAGCGAGACCTGGGCGAATGGGAGGACGGGCTGGTGCAGAGCTTCAAGCTGTTCCACAAAGAGGGCGCTCTTTGGTCCGACCGGGGCCGCTTCTTTGGCGAAAAACGCTCAGGCGACCAGGTGGTGTTCGTGGACGGCACCGACGGCCCCACCGTCCAACGTGTACTGGACTCGCTCAAGCCGTAGACGCGCCGCAAGCTTATGTGACGTCACACCGCTTCCCAGGTAAGCGTTCACGCTTGCAGAAAAACTCACCGCAGAGGCGCAGAGTACGCTGAGAAAACAATAGAATCTCTGCGTACTCTGCGCCTCTGCGGTGAGTTTTTCGCTTTCCTTACCCCTAACTCTGAACGCCTACCTCCCGGCTGTGCTTATCCCCGTCGTATGACAGCACCGTCTCCTCGTCCTCAAGCCTGGTTTGTAGGTGGACGGGGCGACCCCAGAGGGTGTAGACATGTTCGAGGGTCTTTTCGCCGTAGGCGAGGTCGAGTTCCTGACCGTCGTAGACGTGGGCCAGGAGTAGCTCGCCATTGCGGTGGTAGTCGCCGTCCTCGACCAGGATGGTAGGGTTGCCGAAGTTTGCCATGCGGGCCACCATGCTGTCGCGCACGTGCTCCCAGTCCTTGTCCACAATCACCCACTGGTCGCCTTCGCGCTCGTACAGGTACAGGTCCAGCCGGTCCACAAGGTCTCGCGTCAGGTAGTTGCGTATGAGGGATATATCGTTCTCCGTCTCGCGCACCTCGAACAGCTTCTTACGCCCTTCACCTCCCTGGCGGCCCAGCTTCTGTTTCTCCCCCTCGGTCGGGTTGTCCCAACGCCGCTCTATATCCTCCAGTATCTTCACACCGAGATAGTAGGGGTTGATGGAATGCCTGGATGGGGCCACCACGCCCGCGTTGAGGGTGGCATACTCGGTGTATTCCTGGTCGCTCAGGTCCAGTTCGCGCATGATGCGCTGATGCCACAGGCTGGCCCAGCCTTCGTTGGCGATCTTGGTCTGCATCTGTGGTACGAAGTAAAGCATCTCCTGTCGCACGATGCCCATCACGTCGCGCTGCCAGGGTTCCAGGTGGCGCGAATGCTCCATGAGGAAACCGACCAGGTCTTTTTCGGGCTGCGCGGGTACTTTATGGGTCGAGTACTGAGGCTTTTCGGGTTTGGACGGCCTTTCGTCCGGCGTCAAACCAAACAGATCATCAAACGCGGAGCTAGGCGGCGGCGTCTCTCGCCCCTCGCCCCTCGTTGCGGCTGATTCTCCATTCCGCTTCCCGTATTCCGCAAAGGGGGAGGGGGACCCCATTCGCGCGTGCGGGTCTATATGCTCCTGTATAGACAGCACAGCGTCCAGAAAACGTTCGACTTTGCTGTGCCCATGCTCGTGCTCATAGCGCCTGATGCGGTCGGCGTTGATGGAGGCGGTCTCTACCATGCGGCGGTTGGTGTGCGCGAAGTAGGCGTTATGCTTGAAGAAGTCGCAGTGCCCCAGCACGTGCGCTATCACCAGTGTGTCTTGCAGAAGCGAGTTGCCTTCCATCAGGAAAGCGTAGCTGGGGTCGGTGTTGATGACCAGTTCGTATATCTTGCTCAGACCGTAGTCGTACTGGGTCTTCATGCGGTTGTACACCTTGCCGTGCGACCAGTGCGAGAAGCGCCCCGGCAGCCCATACGACCCGAACTCGTACATGATCGCGGGCGGCACAAGCTCGAAATGCACCGGATAAGGGTCCAGCCCAAACCCCCGCGCGATCTCCCAAATCGGCTCTATCGCCTCTTCTAACGCTCGGATTTCGGTATCTTCCATGGCAATCTCTTTCTGGCGACCAGTGACGGGTGACCAAAAATCAGTGGCTAGCGCGGCTACTACTGCCTTCTGCTCTCCTGTCACTAGAAGCTATCTCATAAACGACAGCCGTCTCCTTAGCGAGTAGACCACCGCTTGTCATTCCGAACAAAGTGA
>JBBSGN010000423.1:0-3763 GCA_038254085.1 Chloroflexia bacterium
ACGTAAACCACACAGGAAGTATCAGAAATCAGATCCAGCACCCGGCACTCAGGTTGTTCATCGGTTATCTCCGCTCAGAATTGAAAGATTTTCTGCCCAGGTACAGGGGATATAAGTAAGTCGCTATAAGGGGCTTCCACCGCACGCTGAATAATCGCGGTTGTCGAAGTGCCTCGTACCATTCCTTTTGAGGTTCTCCCTTATACCAGGCCCGACTAGCTTCTTCCAATCATGCTTGCGCCTGGGCAAATTTCTTTTCTAGGTCTGGTATATTCTCGGCCAGCTAACCTAACTTCCTTCTCCCGCCTTCTTGTGCAACTCGTACAACACCCCTAGCGCCTCCAGCGGCGACATTTCCTCTGGACGCAGGCGCTGTAGCTCCTCGCGCAAAGGGTCGGTGGTGGGGGGCGCGAAGGGTAAGGCCATCTGGCGCTCGTCTACGGGCTGTTGCATGGCCTTGCGGCGGGTCTCTTTGGAGCCCCCGGCCTCCAGGTCTTGCAGGATGTCCTCGGCGCGGCGTAGGATGGCGCGGGGGAGGCCGGCCAGGCGGGCTACGTGTATGCCGTAGGAGCGGTCGGCCCCACCCGGCACGATTCTGTGCAGGAAGACCACTTTATCTCCGTCCTCGGCTACCGCCACGTTGTAGTTGCGTACTCTCGGAAATAGCTTTTCTAGCTCGGTCAGTTCGTGGTAATGGGTGGCGAAGAGAGTTTTTGCGCCCAGGCGGGGCGAGTTGTGGATGTACTCTACCGCCGCCCTGGCGATTGCGAGGCCGTCGTAGGTAGAGGTGCCGCGCCCTATCTCGTCCAATATGATGAGCGAGCGGTTGGTGGCGTGATTGAGGATGTTGGCCGTCTCCTCCATCTCGACCATGAAGGTGCTGCGACCAGTGGCGATGTCGTCCTGCGCGCCCACCCGCGTGAAGATGCGGTCCACCATGCCGATATGCGCCTCTTCTGCGGGCACAAAGGAGCCTATTTGGGCGAGCAGCACTATGAGGGCGACCTGCTTGATATAAACGCTCTTGCCCGCCATGTTGGGGCCGGTGAGGAGTATCACCTGGGCGTCTACGCTGTCCAGGTCCGAGTCATTAGGCACGAATAGCTCATCGCGCAATGTTCTTTCAACTACGGGGTGGCGGCCTTCGCGGATGTGAATAGCAGTGCCGTCGTCCAGTTGTGGGCGCGTGTAGCTGTGGCGCACGGCTACCTCGGCCAGCGAGCTGAACACGTCCAGCAGGGCTAGAGCCTCGGCGACTTGCAGCAGGCGGGCTGACGAGGAGGAGACCTGGCGTAGCACTTCACCGAAGGCCGCCCGCTCCAACTCGACCAGCTTTTCTTGCGCGTTGAGGATCAGTGCCTCGTACTCTTTCAGTTCGGGGGTCAGGTATCGCTCGGCCCCGACCAGGGTCTGCTTGCGAATGTACTCTTTGGGCACGGCATCCGTATTGGCGTTGGATATTTCGATGTAATAGCCGAAGACCTTGTTGTAGCCGACCTTGAGGCTCTTGATGCCTGTGCGCTCGCGCTCCTGCGATTCGAGGCCCGCTATCCAGCTTTTGGCGTCACGCGAGGCCGCGCGCAGCTTGTCCAGTTCGGGGCTGAAGCCGGGGCGTATGGCATCGCCCGTGCCGAGGATGGCGGGTGGGTCGTCGGCGATGGCGCGGCCAATCAGGTCGGAGAGGTCGTCGCACGGTTGGATGCGACCGGATAGAGACGCCAGCACCTTGCCCGCGCCCTCGGTGAGTTGGGAGAGGGCGGCTTTTATTTCGGGCAGGCGGTCAACGGCGGTCTTGATGGCTACCATGTCGCGGGGGCCTGCCGTGCCCTGGATGGCCCGCGTCACCAGCCTCTCCATATCGGGCAGGTTGTTGAGGAGTGTGCGTATCTCTACGCGCAGGGTGGCGTTGTCAACGAACGCCTCGATTGCGTCCTGGCGGGCGCGCAGGCGGCCCAGGTCGAGCAGAGGCTGGTTGAGCCAGCGCGACAGGAGGCGCGAACCCATGGCGGTGCGCGTCTCGTCCAGCACCGATAGGAGCGAGTTGCGCCTCCCGCCCTGGCTCTCGGTGATTTCCAGGTTGCGCCGCGTCTGCGGGTCGAGGGTCATAAACTGCTCGGTGGAGTATGTCGTCAGGCGCGTTAGTTGCTGTAAAGCCGAGCGGTTGGCTTCGCCTATATAAGCCAGAAGAGCGCCTGCCGCCCGTGTCGCCAGAGGTAGGCGAGCGCAGCCGTAAGCCTCCAGGGAGGCTGCCGCGAAGTGCTTGAGAAGCCTCTGTTTAGCTGCGTCGGCGGTCCATTGGTGGGCAGGAGTGGGGGCGGAATGCGGAATGGGGTCATGTCCGTTGTTGGTATGTGTTTCGCCCTTATCGTCTTGTGACCAGGCTTTGTAGGCGTTTGCGTCGCCTGAGTGGTGGCCGTTACTGCCTTCGTCCGGCGTAAGTAGCTCGGCGGGCTTGAGGCGGTCAAGCTCTTGCTGGACGGCGGTCTCTAGCTCGGTGGCGGGGCGGCGGATTTCGGTGGTGGCGAACTCGCCGGTGGTGATGTCGGCGTAGGCGATGCCAGCAGCCTCGCGCTCGACGATAACAGCGGCGATGTAGTTGTTGCGGTGGGCGTCGAGCATCCCCGGCTCGGTGACGGTTCCTGGGGTGATCACGCGCACCACATCGCGCTCGACCAGGTCGCGGCCTTTGCCTAGCTGATAGTTGGGCACGCCCGACTCGGCCCAGTTGGCGGTGACCGCCGACTCTTTCTTGCCGAGGCGTATGCGGCGGGCGGCGGTGGCCTCGTCTACGGTAGGAGCAGATAGCTGCTCGGCTATGGCTACCTTGTAACCCGCCTGCACCAGCCTGGAGATGTACCCCTCGGCGGAGTGGTAAGGCACGCCGGCCATCGGTATGCGCCGGTCCTTAGCGGTAGGGCGCGAGGTTAGCACTACGTCGCACACCCGCGAGACTATGGCCGCGTCGTCGTCGAAGGTCTCGTAGAAGTCGCCTAGCCTGAAGAAGACTATCGTGTCGGGGTACTGACTCTTGATTTGCAGGTATTGTTTGCGGAGGGGTGTTTCTGGCAAGTGTATCTCCTTCCAGGAGAAATTGCTACTGAATGGGGTTATATCGAAGCAGGTCAATTTCTACATCTGTTCGCCTGTCGTCTGTGGCTTTGGAAAGCACGGTCAGTCTGTAAGCGAGGTCGGTTGGCCCGTCCGGCCCACTTTGATCCCACTCGAAGATATTGTCTGGGTAGTCGTTCCCCATCAGAGGATGCACCCATCTGTCCTTGCGTAGAACGGTGACATAAAAGGCTAATACAGCCTCCGGTTTATCAGGTGTCTGGAATGTGATTGTTTTCGATCCGTCTCCCTTGTTCACAACTTTCACTTGCTGTGCGTTAGGATATATGGGCGGATCGAGCGCGCTGTGAGGAGGTGGCCTGAAGACCATGTCCCTGAGAAAGGCGTTCCAAAGGAGACCAGTTACGACCAGTATCAAGATGGCGCAGCCCCCAATAATAGAAGCTGTAATGGCGATAACACGCAAGAACCTCATCATCGTATTCCCGCTCAAAAGCAAAAGGTGCCATGTGGGAAGGCCATTATATCACAGGTTGGCGGCGAGGAAGCAGCCGCAAGTTGCGAAGTAGTAATAAGGAGTTATGGCCGCGCTTTTGTGAGCCTGGTTAGGTCTTTTTGAGTAAGCGTACAAAATAAGAAAATGTGGTTGTAGGGGCGTGATTTATCACGCCCCTACAACCACATTTTCTTATTC
>JBBSGN010000424.1:0-3759 GCA_038254085.1 Chloroflexia bacterium
AACGGCGGCCAACCCTTCTATGACTACATAATCTCAGCGGAGTGATGAGGAAATTATGAATTATGAATTGCAACAGCTAATTCATAATTCATAATTCATAATTGGCCTATGTCTCGCATCAGGATAGTTACCGACAGCACTTGCGACATACCGGGCGTGCTGCTGAGGCAATTTGACATAACGGTAATACCCCTCACTATACGACGGGGGGCCGACACCTATGTGGATAATGTCACTATCACTACTGAGCAGCTTCTGCAAGGTTTGCGAGCCGCCCCCAACGTGTTACCCGAAGCGCAGGCCCCCTCGATAGAGGAGTTCAACCGCGTCTATCGCTCGATGCGTGACACCTGCGACGCAGTGCTGTCCATACACGCTTCGTCCAAGCTGGGCGATATGGTAACCAACGCCACTATCGCCCGCGAGGCCTTTGGCCCGATAGGCCAGGGCGGGCCGTTCCCGGTTGCTGTGGTCGATTCGCAGTCTATTTCGATGGGCCTGGGGTGGGTCGTGCTGGCGGTGGCCCGCGCCGCGCTGACTGGCCTCGATCTTACTAAACTGTCCGGCATGGCGACGCGCCTATCGGGGTTGAGCCACGTCGCCTTCTTCACCGAGCGCATGGACGGCCTGCTCAATAGTGGGCACGTGCCGCGCCTGCTGCCACAATGGGACAGCCTTACAGCCATGAAGCCGCTCTTTCACCTCGACGAAGGGCAGATTACGGTGTACGAGCGCACCCGTACCCGCGCCAAAGCCCGCGACGCTCTCTACAACTTCGTAGAGGACTTCCCTAAGATAGGCGAGATGGCAGTGCTGCACACCGGTGCGCCCAACGACGTTGAGCATCTCCTGACCCGCATCGGGGCGGTCTACCCGCGTGAGCGCGTAGCCGTGATCCAGCCCAGCCCGTCCGTCGCCTGCTTCTTCGGCCCCGATGCGATGGGCGTGGCGGTGCTTGAGGGAGAATAAAACGTAAAACGTAAGGGGCTGCTTCTTACGTTTTACGTTTTACGAGTCCGTTTCGCGCATGGAGATAAGATGACCTCAAACCATCGGCCTGTAAAGATAGTAACTGACAGTGCTGCGGATATACCGCATGATTTAGCCGCACAGTTTGACATAACCGTTGTGCCGTTATTGGTCCATTTGGGCGGTAAGACCTACCGCGACGGAGTGGATATTAGCGGGGAGGCTTTTTACCGCGAATTGGAGGCGGCACGTAGCGTGACGACCACGTCGCTTCCCTCTCTAGAATCGCTCGGAGACGCTTATCGCCGCCTTATGTCTGAAGGGCATGACGTGGTGAGCATACATATGTCGTCTAAGTTGAGCGGCACGTTCAATGCCGCACTGATGGCCTCGACTGCGGACGGGGTGAAGGACGACTCGGTGGGCGTGATAGACTCGCGCACGATCAGCATGGCCGAAGGGTGGATAGCGATTCGGGCCGCCGAGGCTGCGAGGGCGGGTAAGTCGCGGGAAGAGATAGAGGAGATAGCCGAGGCGTTGGTGCCACGAGCGCGTATATTCGGGGCGCTCGACACGCTCGAATACATCATACGGTCGGTCCGGGTGAGCCGCCTACCGGGCACCGTAGGCAACATCCTCGACATCAAGCCGATACTGACCACCCTGCCCAACGGTGAGGCCACCATCCGCGAACGGATGCGCACCCGCAAGAGGGTGTTGGAGCGCGTAGTAGAGCTAACCGCCGAGCAAGGTCCACTGGACGCGCTGGCGGTCATGCACGGTGCGGACGAAGAGGGCGCCGCCCAGCTACTCGAAATGCTCAAGCCCCTGAACCCGCCACAGCCGGTTATCGTAGGCCACATAGGCGCGGTGCTGGGCACCCACATAGGACCGGGTGCGGTGGGTGTGTGTTTGCTGAGGAAAGGTTGAGGGCGCTATGGCAGTTCCTAGATATGACGACTTGTTCCATTCAGTTCTTCAAGCACTTCAGAGACTAGGTGGTTCAGCATCTATCGCCGAGTTGGATGAAGAGGTGACAAGGCATCTAGGTCTAACGGCAGACAGTATCGCTTATCCTCACGATGAGCGGCAAACGGAGTTGGAATATCAACTTGCTTGGGCGCGCACCTACCTTAAGAAGTATGGACTAATTGATAACTCTGCGCGTGGAATATGGGTTCTTACGTCAAAGGGCCAGGAAGTTAAAACGGTTGATGCCCAACAAGTTAAGCGCCACCTTCAATCGCAGAGGAGTCGAGCGCCCAAACCACTAAGTAACTATCTCAAAATGGATAAGTGCTGCTGGCGACGGAACCAGAGCAAGGCACAAGGCAGCTTGAGCAAACCGAGATAATTGGATGAGTGTTTGTCATAGCGTATCAGATAGCGTATCAGTATCGCCCGACACTTGGAGAGCCAGGCGAGGGTCCGCTCCACTACCCAACGTCTCGCGGGGTAGCGTTTCTCTCCCTGCTCATCTTTCTTTTCCTCCCCAATCCTGCGTATATGCGGAGTGTAGCCGTGTGCCTGTGCCGCCTCATGACCCGTTGGGTTGTCATACCCTTTGTCCAAGCACAAGTGCTGCGGCTTCTCCTCGGTGGGCGCTGGCCTCGGCACCACTATGGCATCAAGGGTGGCAGCCAACAACTTGGTGTCGTGACGATTCGCTCCTGCTACGATCACAGAGAGGGGTCCACCACTTTCTTCCACCAACAGGCTCCGCTTCACGCCCTTCTTCCCTCGGTCTGTGGGGTTGCGCCCAATCAGATCCCCCCAAAACGGGCTTTGCCCATCGCTCCGTCCGCCGCCTTGCGCTTCCAGCGCCGCCACTCCCAGCTTACCCCTCCAAGTTCGTCACATTCCTCGACCAAAGTAGCCCAGAGGCGCTCGAACACTCCTACAGCTACCCACCTCTGGAACGTGCGATGTACAGAGCTATCATCAGGGAACTCCTTGGGCAACTGGTTCCATTGGCAACCGCTACGCATCCTGAATATGATGGCGTCCAGCGCCCCATGAGCAGCTATCCTTTTGCGCCCGCTGGGCTTGGGTGGGTCCAACTCCATAATGATAGGGCTGACTTGGCTCCACAACTCGTCCGGCACTCGCCAGATGGTGGGCATTGCCGCCCGCTCCTTCTCCCGATCTTTCTTCGGTCTACCCATCTGCATCTCCTTTTTGCAAATGGTTATACCATACTCACACCTTTTGAGATAGTTACTTAGTCGCCGGGCGCTTGCTTGTTGTCCTATCTTCAAGGATATGTCGTACAGCAGTCAGGCGCGGCGGCCAAACTCTCGCTCCAGTTGCATCTGTGAAAGGTGCAGCATAGTGGGCCTACCGTGTGCGCACGATCTTGGATAACGGCAAAGTTCGAGTTGGCTCAGCATCGCGCGCATCTCGTCGAGCGACAGTCCTTGACCCGCCCTGATCGCGCTGTGACACGCCAGGGTGATTGCCATCTCCTCTCGCCATCTCGACGCATCGCTGCCCGACACCACGCTATCGAGTATCTCAAGCAAGTCGCGCCCCGTGTCGCGCCGGGAAGCCGCGTAGATGGCGGGCACTGCGCGCAGCAGGAGGGCACTCTCGCCGAAAGGCTCTATCTCGAATCCAAGCTCGCCAAGCAAAGGAAGCACAGGCTCGACCTGAGAACGCTGCTGTGCGGTGAGTTCGAGGGGCACCGGAGTAAGCAAGGGCTGTATCGCCAGTGAACCGTCTTGCATCTGAACCGAAAGCTGCTCGTACAGGATGCGCTCGTGAGCCGCGTGCTGGTCCACCAGGAACAGG
>JBBSGN010000425.1:0-3729 GCA_038254085.1 Chloroflexia bacterium
CGACATGGAGCTATTTTTACCTGATATTGGGCACGATGGTGGCGTTCGGGTACTACATGAACGGCTATCTGAGAGAAACGCCTCAGTCTAAGGCCGAGACCGCGCCTGCGATGGCAGCGGGAGACGGCGTTGGAGTGGCGATGCCTGCGAGCGCGGTGGCTTCTACGGTTGGCGCTGAAGCCATTGCCGCAAGCGTGCCCACACAGAGTAAAGCGAGCATGGCGGTAGCAGGCGCAGGCAATGGGCGGGGCAGCGCGAGCGAGCCTGTGGTCGCAAAGGGCGCAAAGGGCGCAAAGGGCAAGAAGGGGTCAACGCAGGTGGTGGCTCCGGTAAGCAACGGCGGTCGCCAGGGAGCGAGACCCGGACAAGGGCGCGGTGACGGGCACACGACCGAGGCCAGGCGGCGGCAGGCGCAATTACAGGCGCAGGCGGCGCACAACCAGGCGGCTAATAGGTGGGTCAACAACCCGGCGATGGCGGTCCTATACGGCGTGCTGGCAATCGTGGCGCTGTGGGTGATAGCGACCGTCAATATAGCTACGGTGCAGGCCGACATCATCTACAAGCAGGGCAATTCGTACGACAGCGCGGGACGCTGGCCCGAAAGTATTACGCTTTACCAGCAGGCGATTGACTTGCAGCCGAACCAGGACTACTACTATCTGTTCCTGGGGCGGGCGTGGCTGGAGTTCGCTAAACAGGTGGGGCAGGAGCAGACCAACCAGCGCACCGGCCAGCCGTATAACAGCCCGGCGGATCGCACCACCGAAACGCTAGGTCGTCTGCGCGAAAGTGAGAAAGTGCTGAAGCAAGCGCACGAGCTCAACCCGCTGAACACGGACCACCTGGCGAACCTGGGCAGGCTGTATTTGGCGTGGACCGACCCGACGGTGGGGAACGACCCGTCCAAGTCGCAGTTGGCGGTTGATTACATGCTGAAGGCCACCCAGCGCACGCCGGGCAACGCACAGTTGCTGGACGAGCTGGGGATAGCCCATTC
Source organism: Chloroflexia bacterium (assembly GCA_038254085.1). GTDB lineage: Bacteria > Chloroflexota > Chloroflexia > QHBQ01 > JADMIH01 > JADMIH01. Next base: position 1,001 of record JBBSGN010000425.1, read on the forward strand.
GCGGAACAACCAGTTCGACAAGGCTGTTGAGGCGTTGACTCGCTCGTACACGGAGCTTGACCCCACATACGCCCGCTCCCCGCACCTGCTCGGCGAGCTATACCAGGAGCGTGCCAGCACTATCAAGAGCGACCTGCTCGAAAGCAAGCCACTGCCGAAGGACGGGGAGACCGACTTCGGTAAGCTGGTGTTGGAGGCAGGCAAGGCGTACTCGACCACTATAGGGGTTGACCCGACGGAGTTCGTGGACGGTGGATACAAGGACCGGATTGACTTCATGGTGGACGCCTCGCAACCGTTCACCAACACGCACACCAAGCTGGACCCGCAAACGCTGAGAAATGTGCTAACCACAACCGTTATACCCGCCTTCCAGAAGACGGTGGCGGCGAGGGAGAAGGACGTGACTGACTTCCTCAAGGCGCACGGGGCCTACGCCGGCGAGGACGGTCAGGTTCCCGACAGCCTGCTTACGTCTCTTTGGCAGAACTCGGCCTGGGTGGGCGTAAAGTCGGACGGCACGAAGGATTGGAAAGACCCCGGCTTCGCAACGTCAACGCAGAACGCCTCGGTCCCGCATTACGCACTCGGCTACATTTATGTCAAGATAGGCGACAAAGACCTCGCCATCCAGGAGTACCGGCGCGCCCTGGCCCTCCAACCGAACTACGACGACGCGCAGAAGGGCCTACAGGCAACACAAGGAGGGAAATGAGACGAATGGGGAATGCGGAATGTGGAATGTGGAATATTTTTAAGGCATTGGCCTCAAAGTGTTCCCGTATTCCGCACTTTGCACTCCGTATTCCGCGCTTCCTATGAATCAGTCCTCGCTAAACATCGGCGCGCTGCTGCTGATTTTTGTGGCGGCGCTGGCCTTTTCGGTACTGGCTACGCCCTTGGCGAAGCGGGTGGCGAACAGGTATAGCGTGCTGGACGCGCCCTCGGCCCGCAAGGTCCACGCCAGCCCGGTGCCGCTGCTGGGGGGCGGGGCTATCTACCTGGCTGTTACCCTCAGCCTGGTACTGTACGGGCACCTAGAGTATGTGCAGCAAACCGCCTCAATCCTGATCGGGGCAACCCTCATGTCTATGCTTGGCGTGTGGGACGACAAGTGGGGGATGCGGCCACTGGTGAAACTGGTCGGGCAGATACTGGCAGCCTCGCTCCTCTTCTTTTCGGGCGTGCGGGTAGAGTTCTTACATAACGACCTGCTCAATTACCTGGCGACGGTAGGCTGGGTAGTGACGGTCACCAACGCGCTCAACCTCATGGACAACATGGACGGGCTAGCGGGTGGGGTGGCGGCGGTGGCCTCGGTGTTCTTCTTCCTGATCGCCACACTGACCAACCAGTACCTGGTGGCCCCCCTCGCGGCGGTGCTGGTGGGGGCGTGCGTGGGTTTCCTCTACTACAACTTCCACCCGTTCAACGGGGTCTCTATCTTCATGGGCGACACCGGCTCGCTTTTTCTGGGGTTTATGCTGGCAGCGGTGGGCATCAAGCTGCGCTTTCCGGCCAACTACGACATTGTGACGTGGATGGTGCCGGTGCTGGTGCTGGGCGTGCCGTTGTTCGACACCACGCTGGTGACGCTCTCGCGGATTCGGCGGGGCATACCCATTAGCCGGGGTGGCAAGGACCACTTTTCGCACAGGCTCGTGGCGCTGGGGCTGACCAAGCGCGAAGCGGTGCTGGCGCTTTACCTGACACAGGGCGCTCTCGGCGTGGCGGCGCTCGTCGTTATGCAGGCCCATATACTCGAAGGGTACGCGGTCGGCTTCGTGGTATTCATCGCGGCGCTGGCGGCATTGCGGCGACTGGAGCAGGTTGACCTCGCACAGACTAACCCCGGACCTGCCGGTTCGCGTCCGCCTATACCCTTAGTCGAGCGGTTCGGGAAGCGCAAGGCGCAGGTGGTATCGCCTGACATCGCACCTCCGACAATAGCAAGCGCCGAGCCGGGCAGTGTTGGGCGGCACGGTCCCGACCCGGCAGGCTAGCGTGGGACCGGATAACGGGCCTACAGGCGCACTCTTCTTCGACGCCCGGTTGAAGCCGAACAGCGGCGAACCCGTCAACCAAGAAGAACTGCTAACCACTAGCCGCAACGCCACATTGATATTCACCGGCGCTGAGTGGTAGTTGGTAAACTCCAGGCTCTCTATCAAACCCCGCCTGATATAGCGCCGCCGGGCTATTCCCACGGCGTTGGACACCATCGCGGAACTCGACTCTAGCGCCGGGTCGTTTACTTGCAGTTGCGCCCAGTACGTCGCGCTCAACCTGAAGGTGGTGGCGATATTGTAATCGGCAGTGAAGCTAAGGGCTTCTGGCTTTTGCCCGTTGACTTGCAGCTCCAAACAACTTAGATAGCGCGTGTCGTGCAGGTACATTCCGTGCCCCTTCGGACCGTATGACACATCCCCCGTCGTATCGCTCACCAAAAGCGTGTAATCGTCCTTCAGGGTTATTGTATCCATCGCAATCGTTCTCCAACTATCTGTTATACGAAGGCGTTATTCCCACAGGGCAGCCAAAAAGATTTGCAAGCGCTGACATTATTCGGCGGAAAATCGCGGCTGTCAGGTAGCCGGTGTACTCCGGCAACGTCTATTCAAAGTAGGTAATGTTGGTGGCATACCGACCCACTACCCCTTGTCATTCTGAGCGTAGCAAGGAATCTCATCCCTAACCGAGATGTTGGAGAGCTAACGACCACCTAAGCA
>JBBSGN010000426.1:0-3726 GCA_038254085.1 Chloroflexia bacterium
ATCGAGGCTGCGTGCGCCCAGTACTCGAATAAAGAGCGGTCGCGCCACAGGAGGGTGTCGAGGTCCGCCGGGTCGTACATGCCCAGGCGGCTCCACAGCACCAGCAAATGCGTCCGCGCCACCGCGCTGATAGGGTCAAGCTGGAGGCAGCCCAGATCGCGCACCAGGTCGAGTATGCCTTCCGGCCCGCCAGGCGGACGCGGCCCGGCCAAATGTTGCCGCGTAACGGCTAAGCGGCGGGCCAACGTGGGAGAGAGGGCACGTATAGCGCTCATGCGGGGGATTATAGCACAGGCGTTCGCGCTAGTCCAGTAGTAAATAACAAAAACACAACCTCGCGAGGTTGTGTTTTTGTTATTTACAAAGGCAAAGGCTAGTCCAGATACTCCCGCATCCGGCCCGTCTCCTTAGACGCTCTTAGCTTCGTAAGGGCTTCCGCCTCGATTTGGCGGACGCGCTCGCGGGATACGCCTAGCTCGTCGCCTAGCTCGGCCAGGGTGCGGTTGTAGCCGTCCTCAAGGCCGTAGCGAAGCTGGATCACACGCCGCTCGCGGTCGGTGAGGTCGCCGAGCATATCCAGCACTTCCTCTTTGAGGATTTGCGCCGAAGCTGCATCGGCGGGGGCAACGATGTTGCGGTCCTCGATGATGTCGCCCAGCGAGGCGTCTTCTTCCTCGCCGATAGGCATTTCGAGCGACACCGTCTGCTGGGCCGCGCCCACTATCTGGCGCACTTTTTCGGGGGTGATGCTCATCTCGGCTGCTATCTCGTCGGCAAGAGGCTCGCGGCCCAGGCGCTGCTGGAGCCTGTGGGATACCTGTGTGAGACGTCCCACGGCCTCTACCATATGCACGGGCAGGCGGATCGTGCGGCTCTGGTCCGCGATTGCGCGGGTGATAGCCTGCCTGATCCACCAGGTAGCGTAGGTGCTGAAGCGGTGCCCCTTGCGATAGTCGAATCGGTCCACCGCGCGCAGCAGACCGAAGTTGCCCTCCTGTATCAGGTCGAGCAACGATATACCGCGCCCGGCGTACTTGCGTGCCACGCTCACCACCAGTCGAAGGTTGGCCTCGATCAGCCTGCGCCTGCTGGCGCGGCCCCTGGCCTCTTCGGCTCGCAACTTGCTGACTTCTTCATGGGTGAGGAAGTCGTACTCCTGCATCAGGCGCTCCTGTGCCCTCTTCCCCTTTTGCATTCCTATAGCCAAAGCTATCTCTTCGGTGGCCGAAAGCAGCGACACGCGGCCAATCTCGCGCAGGTACATGCCTACCGAGTCCTCCGCGGTCTTGTGGTCAAAACCGGCTGCGGTTTCGTGGCGCAGCAGGTCGTCTTCTTCGATACCGCCGATAACGGGTGTCTGGCTTACATCCAAATTAATCATTTCGCTCTCCTCTACAGCTAAAACCAGTTCCGCCATCTCAGGTTCATCGCCGTCGAATTCGCGAATATCCAGGTCTTCAAAATCGAACACGTCGAGTCTTCCAACGTCGCCCAACTCCGAGCCATGATGTTCGGTATTATGGGCACGCGAAGGCCCGCCCGGCGCGTTGCGCCAAAGACCGGCAACGTGTATATCCCAGTCCACCTCTTTTTCGTCGGGGCCTGGGTGCATTGTCGGCATCAACAGTTCCAACTCTATAAATTACCTCCAAGAGGGCGCTAAACCCTGCGTGTGCGGGACGCTAGCCCCAGCGTGGCTATAATCGTGAATAGACGCTTTATGCAGGGTTTATGTGCTTTATGAAAAGTCTTTCCTACTATATTACCTTCCCTACTATATTACCTTCCCTACTATATTACCTTCCCTACTATATTAACGCGCCTGCTCGGCTATAAGTTTCAGGTGCGTCCAATGGGCTAATGCAAACGTTTATGCGAACGATTGAGGGGATATAAGCTGTGGAAGCGAGGTGAAGTAAGTGGTTACTTTTGAGATTATAAGGCGCGGCCCTTTTTCATGGAATCCGCGCATTTTAAGTGCTCTGATTGCCCCGATTATTTTTCCAATAGCTTTTCGTCCTCAATCTATATTTGTACCATATTTCACGAAGTGTGTCAATAGTTTAGTATTAAAGATAGATTAGAAGATGGCAAAAATACTTCTTAAGACCTATCTCCTAGCTCGATTTAGATGCTTGGTAATTTCCCTTCCCAATGCCCGTTAGAATAAGCCCAGCAGAATAAGAAGGACAGCATAAAATGTACCAGGCACAGATACGCGACTTCCAAATAGCAGCCATCTCTTTAGCCGACCGCCTCACCCTTGTCATTCCGAGCGAAGTGAGGAATCAATTGGGGGGAATCAGTTGGGGATAGTAGAGCATTGGGGAGAGAGGGAAAGTGCTAGTCGAGTAATTACTTAGGATAGTGATTCCTCACTTCGCTCGGAATGACAAGGGAGAATTTGTCTCTCTGTCGTCTAGCTCCTCTCGTGGCGTAGACCCTCAACAAAAATCTCTGCGCGTTCTTGGCGTCTTTGCGTCTTTGCGTTTAGAGAATCGTTGTCCCGTCATTATCGTTGACGGCAGTTTGTATGGTCTTCTCATGGGGTGGGCTGTGCTATAATTTGTCTAGCGATTTGGAGAGGGGGTAAAACGGATGGAACAGCCAGGCGGGACAGATGATAAAGCGATCATTCGGGTAGCAGCTATACAGATGGAAGTGGTGTCGGGCGAGCCGAAGAAGAACATGGTGCGCGCCGAGGCGATGCTCAACGACGCAGCGCGACAGGGAGCACAGGCCACTCTCATGCCTGAGCTTTGGACCACCGGCTATGCGTTTGATCGCCTGGACGAGCTTGCCGAGGGGTACGCGGGCGAGACATTGCGATTCCTACAGGACGAAGCCCGCAAGCTGAACATGGCTATCGTGGGCGGTTCGTTCCCGGAAAAGAGGGCCGACGGCGTTTACAGCACCTGTTACATAATTGGCCCGGACGGCGCTGTGCTGGCCTCCTACAGCAAGGAGCATCTCTTTCCGTTGCTGAAAGAGCCGCAGTTCTTGAGGCCGGGCACGCCTGGAGTGGTAACGAGCACGCCGCTCGGCAGGTGGGCCACCCTTATCTGCTTCGACATACGCTTCCCCGAGAGCGCACGGCAGCTTGCCTATCGTGGCGCGCGTGTCTTGTGGGTTCCCTCCGAGTGGCCTCACCCCCGGCTGGAGCATTGGCGCACCCTGTTGCGGGCGCGGGCGATAGAGAACCAGCTATTCGTGGTGGCGACCAACCGCACCGGCCAGAGCGACAACTCGCACTGGTGCGGCCATTCCACCATCATTGACCCCTGGGGCAACATCCTGGCCGAAGCCGAGGAGGACGAGATAGTCCTGGTGGCCGACCTGGATATGGGTCTGGTGGACGAGGTGCGGGGGAGGATACCGTGCTTCGAGGTCATGGAAGAGGTGGTAACGATATGATGCAGACGACAGAACACCTATATATAGTCACCGACGAGCAAATCCTGAGCGGCGAGCCGATCATCAGAGGGACGCGCACCCCCGTGCGGGCTATCGTCGAGCTATGGCGGCAAGGTATGGTATAGCACCTGAGCAGATAGCACCTGAGCAGATACCAACTCACCTGCCCCACCTGACCCTGGCACAGATTTTCGACGCTCTCAGTTATTATAGCGACCATCAGGCTGAGATCAATGCTCACATAGAACGTAATCGCATTCCAGAGGAGATGCTTGATCCGCTGATGAAGGGCTAGTTAGGTTACAGGAAGAG
>JBBSGN010000427.1:0-3722 GCA_038254085.1 Chloroflexia bacterium
ACCTAATGTCACTTCAGGCAAGGTGGTAGGAATGAGTTATAGTGGCAGGCATGAGAACACCTATATTTGTCCGGCCATTCACGGACCAGGAACGAGGGGCTTTGGAGGTAGGCTTGCGCTCCTCTGATGCCTTCATTATGAGACGATGCCAGATACTCTTGGCCTCATCACGCGGTGAGCGAGCCACCCACATCGCTCGTGGCCTCAGTTGCGATGACCAGACTGTGCGTAATGCCATCAAAGCTTTCAATAGCAACGGTGTACAGGCCCTCAAGGAAGGCTCTTCTCGCCCCCACTCGATAGAGCGTGCCTTCTCGGAGGAGAGTGTCCAGGCTTTGCGGAGCTTGCTGCATCGCAGCCCTCGGGACCTGGGCAAAGACACCTCTGTTTGGACTTTGGGGTTAGCCGCAGAGGTAAGTTTCGAGCAAGGGCTAACAAAAGAGCGGGTGAGTGCGGAGACGGTACGGGCCACATTGGAGCGGCTGGGGTTGCGCTGGCTGAGAGCTAAAGAGTGGATTACCTCTCCTGACCCAGGGTATGCTCGAAAAAAAAGTGGAGAGAGTGGCTGATCAAGATGGCTGCTCAACACCCGGAGTGGGCGCTTGGTTTTCAGGACGAAGTATGGTGGAGCAGGGTAGCTCACCCATCGATGCATAGTTGGAGCGAAGAAGGTAAGGCGCTGCATTTGATTGAGAAAGAAGTGCCCAAAGGTGACCCCGATCCCAAAGCATTGGCGTGTTATGGGTTGTGGCTTGGGGAAGAAGACATGCAGCAGATGTGGTTGCGCTTTGTAGCTTTGTAGATGGGCATTGTGTCAACTCGGTGACCACGCGCTTCTTGGAATGGTGCTGCGGTAAGCGGTAAGTTGTGGGAGCGAGGCAAGAGGGTATTGGTGCTTGTGTGGGACAATGCGCCCTGGCATAGAAGCCAACAGGTTCGTGAGTGGATCAAAGAACACAACTACAAGGTGAAGCATGAAGGGAAAAGCAACGGAGTGAGGATATTGGTCTGCTGCCCCCGCTCCGCTCTTGCCCTCCAAAAGTCCCTGGCTCAACCCGATTGAGCCGAAATGGCTGCATGGCAAGCGTAGGGTGGTGCAAGCTGACCGATTGCTCACCTCCCAAGAGCTTGCTCAGCGGGTGTGTGATACTTATGGCACTACTTACGAAGCTCATTTATCTCTTCCCGAAAAGGTTGCCTGATATTGCACTAGGGTCCCGAGATTGTCGATTTTTTCTCGAGTTATGATATTCACAAGAGTCACGGACGAAGTATTGATAGAGGCCGCGCTAGAGACCTTGGATTAAAAATAACTAGTGTTGAAGATATCCCTGAGCTTGATGAACTTCTGCGTAGTCTTCGCAACCAGTACGAACTGTGGTTCGACCAAACGTCGTTCTACAAGGACTTCGAGAATGCACATGGCATTAGTTGGGGTAGACAGGTACAGATGGTCACTGTCCAACTTCCTATAGGGCAGCCCACGATGCCACAGCCTGTGCCCCAGCCAGGTCCTCCCCAGCGATCTGGATAAGACCGTCGGCAAAAATCAATCTCTCTTATCAAATATGAAAGCCATCCAGTAATTGAGGATGGCTTTTGTATGCTGAGTTAGAGCATCCGATCTTGTGACTACAAACTCTCCACTTCCACCCCGCCCACCGGGCGCACTATATAGGCCTCGGCTGGCAGGGAGGTCTCTTCGGCGTAGCGGCGCACCACATCGTGGTCGAAGCGGCGGACTGCGTCGGTGCGTACCAGGTTGACCGTGCAGCCGCCGAAGCCCGCGCCGGTGAGACGTGCGCCCAGCACGCCCTCTTCCTGCTGGGCAAGCTCTACCAGGCGGTCCATGAACAGGTTGCTCACCTCGTAGTCGTCGCGCAGGCTGGCGTGCGACTCGTTCATCAGTTGCCCGACCGTCTCGTAGTCACCCACCGACAGCGCGCTGGCCGCCTGTAGCACGCGCTCGTTCTCGGTAATCACGTGGCGCGCCCGCTTGTACAGGGTCGGATAGAGCTTGCTGGCGTTGCTCTGGAGCATGTCCGCGCTCACGTCCCGCAGCGATTGCAAGTCGAGGTTGTAGGTGATCACCCGCATCGCCCCCAGCGCCTCCTCCGACTCTTTGCGCCGCTTGGCGTAGGCCGAATCGGCCAGGTCGCGCTTTATGCCGCTGTTCACGATCACCAGTGAAAGGCCGTGACTATCCAGATTGAGTGGCACGGGTGTCATGCCGAGGGTGCGGCAATCTATCAACAGAGCCGAGCGCGGTTCGGCCAGGGCGATCACCAATTGGTCCATGACGCCCACCGGCAACCCTATAAAATCGTTCTCCACAGATCGTGCGGCGCGGGCTATCTCCTCTTTGGAGAGCATAGCCCCCGACAGCGAAGACATAGCCGACAGCAATCCCACCAGTAGCGAGGCCGACGACGACAATCCCGCGCCTACCGGCAGGTCGCCCCAGATCAGCACATCGGCCCCTTTGGGCGTATACCCGTAATCTTGCAGCCACCACGCCGCCCCACGCACGTAATTGGCCCAATGCGCTGCCTCACCCACCAGCCCGAAGTGCCCGCCCAACTCTATCTCCGTCCCCTCGCCCATCTTTTCCGAGTAGACGCGCAACGTGCTGTCGGAGCGCGGCGCGGCGGCGAACTTGGTATAGCGATCTATAGCCGCAGGCAACACGTACCCCAGGTTGTAGTCGGTATGCTCGCCTATCAGATTCACCCGCCCAGGCGAGCGCGCCAAGATAGCAGGCTCCCGCCCGAATCTTTCTGCAAACGATAATTCTCTAGCCATGACGCGCCCCTTCTTATTTTGGATTTTGGATTTTGGATTGAGACGAGAAGATAATCCAATATCTAAAATTATTCGTACCCAAGTGGGTGGTTTTGCTGCCAATCCCAAGCTGTTTGTATTATCTCTTTGAGGGCCGGGTATTTCGGTTGCCAACCCAGCTTTCTTACTATCTCGGCGGAGGAGGCCACCAGCACGGGCGGATCGCCTGGGCGGCGGGGGCCGACCTGTGCCGGTATGTCGTGCCCGGTCACTTTGCGGGCGGTGTCTATTACCTGCTTCACCGAAAAGCCTGCACCGTTGCCCAGGTTGAATATCTGGCTCTCTCCGCCCTCAGCCAGCCATTCAAGGGCCAGTATGTGGGCCTGCGCCAGGTCTATAACGTGTATGTAGTCGCGGACGGCGGTGCCGTCGGGCGTGGGGTAGTCCTCTCCGTATATCTGTACGTATGGCCTCTGTCCCAGCGCCACCTGTAGCACCAAAGGTATCAGGTGGGTCTCGATGTCGTGGGCCTCGCCGTACTTTTCGGAAGCGCCCGCCGCGTTGAAGTAGCGCAGCGACACGAAGCGCAGCTCGTCGGCCTGGTCGCACCAGCGCAGCATCCGTTCGAAGGCCAACTTCGACTCGCCATACGGGTTGATCGGCGTCGCCGGGTCGGTCTCCTTGATCGGCACGCTCTCCGGCATTCCGTAGATGGCGGCGCTGGACGAGAAGACCAGCAGCTTCACACCCGCCTGCTGCATCGCCTCGACCAACGTGATACTGGCCGAGATGTTGTTGTCAAAGTACTTTAGCGGCTGCTCCATCGACTCGCCCACCAGAGAGTAGGCCGCGAAGTGCATAACCGCCTGGACGTTGTTTTCTCGCAGGGTGTTCTCCACCAGATGCAGGTCGGCCAGGTCCCCTTCCACGAAGGTGGCGCG
>JBBSGN010000428.1:0-3715 GCA_038254085.1 Chloroflexia bacterium
CACCCCCATACCCAGTATATCACTATGGAAGTGCTCGAAACTTTTCGTTACCTACTTAGGGTGCCGAGCTATTTGCAGGGCCTATTCAGAGTCGGTTCAGAATGACAAAGGCAACAGGGTTCGTTCACCCAGGCATCCGCGGCCTTGCATAGACCCTGTTATTTGCGGGCGGGCAGCATTGAATCCGACGGAACGCCTGCTCTCTCCCGCGATACAAAGCGTTCACCAATCCGGCGGCTTGGGCCAACTGAGCGGTCCACCCTTATATAGGTCTGAGCTGGAAATGCGCAGCGCCCTGTTGAACCGGGCCGAGCAGTTCTCCCAGGCTATGGTCGCCGTTAACTCAACTATCTGGTCGTCGTCGAAATGAGCGCGGACAGCAGCGAACAGGTCGTCCGGCACCGTTCCGACCAGCGTCATAGCATCGGCGTATGCCAGGGCCGCTTTCTCCTCCTCTGTAAAGAGCGGACTGGACGCATAGTCTGCCAAAGCCTCAAATTGCCCATGCGACAAGCCGACTTCACTGCCACCGGCAGCGTTTATATCTACTCAGAAAGGACAGCCTATCAGACCAGACACTCGCACGTTGAGCAAGTAGATGAGGGTCTTAGGAAGTTTCTCTGATTGGTCGAGGCCCGCCCACATACCCCTCACGGCTTTTAGAATACTAGGACACCTGCCGTAGAGCAGATTGGTTTCAAGCACCCTCCCGTACCGGCGATGCTGGGCCTCGAACAACCGGGCGACATAGCCGACTGCGTCTTCAGTTTCAACACCCCTGATCCTCGCCATCTGCTTCTTCCTCCTACTCTTCGATTTTGGATTTTGGATTAGAATCGTTTCCAAAATCCAAAATCGGCTGGCCCAACCTCAACGCGGGAAAGCCTCGCGCAACCCGCCGTCTACAGGCAACATAGAGCCGGTGGTCTTGGCCGAGCGCTCCGACGCATAAAAGAGGGCGGCATCGGCTACGCCCTGGGTGGTCACTTCTACTTGCAGAAGATTGTGCTTGCGGTAGAACTCTTCTAATTGCGAAGGGTCTAGGGCTCCCCTGGGCACGGCGAGTTGGGTTCCATGAGGGTGTGCCCCTGGTCAGGTGATTCTATCAGACTAACGACGCGCACACAAATCGTGGCCGTTTAGCAAGAGCAGACAAACTTAATCCAATCTTAACTTTCCGGCTACCGTCTCTTAATCTGCATCACCTAAACTGAGTATAGACTGCATAACGTGCAGAGGACCAAACACGACACTATGGTAAACATCACCAACAAAGGAGCTTTATCTATGAACTGGAAAATAGTCGCAGGCGCAATTTCGCTGGGTGCCCTCATGGGGCTTGCTCTACTGGCGGGCGGCATACTGCTGCCAACCGCATCGGCGGGCGCACCCACCACGCAACTGGCGCAGACCGCCCAGGCCAACCCGACTGCCGTGCCCACAACCACAACTCCCCAGCCGGGCGTCCCTGGTGGCCCAGCCGGCCCTCATGAGCGGGGCTTCGGCGGCCCTGGCTTTGGGGGGCGAGGTTTTGAGCATGGCGGCGGGCCGATGGGTGGCTTCGAAACTGCCGATGGCGCGAGCCGCGTGATTAGCGGAACCACCAATATGATCTCCCTGGTGAAGGGCGACCTGACTTACGCTACCGGCAAAATGGACACCGGCACGGTGCAAGACTGGCTGAATAAGGCCGACGGCCTACTCAAGGCGGCCCAGACCGCAAGCGCCAACAACGAGTACGGAAAGGCAATCGCAACGGCCAATGCCGCCGGTAGCCTCGCTCGCGCCGCCGATATGCTGATGCAACAGGCCCTGGGCGCGGACAAACTGCCGTCCTACAATCAGAGGCCATTCCCCGGCAAGGACCACCCCGGCTTCCCGGGCGCGCCAGGCAACGGCACAGCCCCGACCCTGACCCAGGCACAACTGAGCAGAGAGCTGTCCGACCTGTATAACGAGATAATCATGAAGGCAGCTCTACTGAAGAGTACCAGCAACGCGGGCGATGCGAACACCTACTTGACCACCGCGCAGAACTACTACAAGACCGCTTACACGGCCTACCAGGCAGGAAACTATAACGACGCTCACGCAGCGGCCTCTGTTGGTCGCACGCTGCTGGGGGTCACGAACGACCTGCTGCGCGCCGCCACCGCGCCCAACAGTGCGGACGCCCCGGTACTTGTACCGGCACCCAACTTCTAATACTCCTACCCCCTTCACACGGGTACGACCCAATCCAGCGACTGTCGCTGGATTGGGTTCCTTTCTTCTTCACCATTCACTCGCGTATGCGCGTGATTTATCGCGCCCTTGCCTGAGGTCATAGTTGACCCCTGTGGGCATATACACTATTCTTTTCTTAAGAGCCGTCCCTTTCGCAGAACGAAGGAGTTAAAGTTTATGAAGATGAATAAAACATCGCACCCCAGGTATCTGGCGGCTGGAATCGCGTTATTACTGCTCTCCACGCTTCTTGTCTACAGGTATGGCGGGCAACCACTGCACACACTTGAGGCGAGCGCGGCCCAACCAACTCCCGGCTGTTCCGGCAATATCACCCCATCTCTGACCGAAGGCCCGTACTATAAAGCCGGTTCGCCGGAGCGCACGTCGCTGCTTGAGCCGGGCATCAGCGGAACAAAGCTCACGATAACGGGGTATGTGTTCGACAAGAATTGCCAGCCGGTATCCCACGCATGGCTCGACTTCTGGCAGGCGGATGCCAGCGGCGTCTACGACAATGCGGGCTATAGATTGCGCGGGCACCAGTTCACCGGCCAGGACGGGCGCTACCAGCTTGAAACGGTCGTGCCCGGAGAGTACCCCGGTCGCACGGTGCATATACACGTGAAGGTCCAGTCGCCGGGCGGCCTTGTGCTGACCACCCAGCTTTTCATGCCGGGTGTGGCCCGTAATAGTTCCGATTCGATCTTCAACCAGGCCCTGGTGATGAACGCGCAAGACGCGCCCGGCGGGAAGACTGCCACTTACAACTTCGTGCTGGGCGTTACTGTTCAGCAGCCCGCACAGCCAACGCCAACCGCTGATAACAGCAACAGCCACACGTTCAAGGAGACCGGCTTTACGGTGTCGGGCGATTTCTGGGCTGCCTGGCAGGGTGGCCGCTCGTTCGAGGATAGCCTGTACATCAACGGCCTGCCCATCACAGGCGCACGCAACGAGGTATCGCCTACCGACGGCAAGGTATATCAGACCCAGTGGTTCGAGCGGGCACGCTTGGAGGCTCACCCGGAGAACAAGTCGCCTTCTAATGTGTTGCTGTGGCTACTCGGCGTGGCTGCCGCCCAGGGCAGGCAGAACGAGACCCCTTTCAAGGCGATTAGCAATCCGGGTGGCGGGGTTCAGTGGTTCTCGCAGACGGGGCACACTCTTGGCGACAACAGCGAGGGTGGGCAGGCCATAGCCGCCTTTTGGACGCGACTGGGTGGCCTCAGCCAGTTCGGATACCCCTTGTCGCAGCCGTTCATGGAAGTGAGCAAGGACAACGGCAAGACCTACCTGGTGCAATACTTCGAGCGCCAACGCTTCGAATACCACCCAGAGAACAAAAGCACGCGCTTCGAGGTGCTGCTGGGTCGTCTGGGGGCGGAACAGGTAAACAGATAAGCAGGTAAAGAAACATAAAAACAATCACCCAAACCGCAATGGCTTTGGGTGATTGTTTTTATGTTTCTCTTCGCCAGTAGTAGCA
>JBBSGN010000429.1:0-3714 GCA_038254085.1 Chloroflexia bacterium
AGTAGAGTGGGAGATACACTTTGTGGATAGCTCCGTTGTGCGTGCTCACCAGCACGCACAACGGAGCAAAAAAGGGGGTCCAAAATCGGGAGAACCATCTGAAGGACCGCCAACCGAGGCGTTAGGTCGAAGCAGAGGTGGGTTCTCAACGAAGCTGCATGTGCGCTGCGAAGGCAGAGGTAAGCCTGTAGTGTTTGAACTTACCCCTGGTGAGGCACATGACTCTACTGTATTCGAGCGTTTGATGGAGGGTGGCGCTATCAAGCGCAGAGGCAGAGGCCGCCCCAGGCGCTTACCAGGACGAGTAGCCGCCGACAAAGCGTACTCGAACAAGCGGATCCGTGGGTATTTGGCTAAACGAGGCATTGGCATCACTATTCCACGAAAGTCGAACGAGAAGCACAAGGGCAAATTCAACAAGGAGGCATATCGCAAACGTAACTTGGTGGAGAGGCTCATCAACCGGCTGAAGCAACACCGTAGGATCGCTACTCGCTATGACAAGCGTGCCCACAACTACAAAGCCTTTCTCACTTTGGCTGCCATTCTCCTCTGGTTATAGTTTGCAGATACGCCCTAATACTACAACGACGGTTGCAAGCGTTTAGCGAGGCGACGCTTGGCGTGACTGCGCTTGGCTCGCTCGTTGCGCTCCTGCATGTCGACCAGCCACCACCATAGCTCGTCGTGTGTCCAGCCCCGCTGTGGTAACAACTCCCGCAACACCCGACTGATCTGTGTCCGCGTGATCTGTGGCATCTCCATCTTTTCCCCCCCACTCCTGCTGTACCTGCAGCAGAAATGCCCCGGCCAACAGAGACAAGGTAATGTGATGGTGCCAACTATCCCAACTGCGCGCTTCATATTCATCAAGCCCCGTCTCCCCCTTCTCTGTCTGGAACTCCGTCTCGATAGTCCAGCGTACCGCTCCCACCTGTGCCAGCTTCAAAAGGGGTGTGCCAGCCGGAGCGTTTGAAAAGTAATACTTGAGCTCCGAACCGTCCAGGTTGCGTCTCATCATCAGCCAGCACTCCCTGCCTGGGATACCCTCCCGGTGCTCCCACACCCGCTTCCTCGCGAACTGGTAGCTGCGCGGCCCCTGCGCACCTTCCGTTACAACCAGTTCCCGCCATTCCCTGACATCCCTCGTAGCCAACTCCGTGGCCAGCACCTCCACGCCCACTGGCCCTGGTTCGCCCCTTGCCACTCGCGTCTTCGTCGGCGGGCGACCGTTGCCCCCCCACTCTCGGACTTGTGTCTTGGCCGGCTGTACGAACACCTGGGTGGTGCATTGCACTTCCATAACGTACCACCACCCCTCTCGATCCAGGGCATCCCGTAAACTGGGTACTTTGCCATAGGCTTCGTCTGCCGTCACCCATTTCCCAGCCAGATGTCCCCATTGGCGAGCCTGGCGCAAGAGCCTAAGCCCCAACTCTGCTTTGGTTTGGTAGGTGATCTCCTCTTCCGGTACACCCGCCTCTCGACAACGCTCTGGATCATCTGTCCATGTGTGAGGCATGTATAACGACTTGTCTACCAAAGCGTGTTCCCAACTGGATCCGGATCCCTGCTCAGAAGCCTGCTCGGAGGCGTAGGCCATAAACACACCCACCTGACAGTTACCGATCTTGCCGAGTGTGCCCGAGTACTGCCGGATCACCCCCACCGACTTCTTCCCCTGCTTGGCAAAGCCGGTATCGTCCAGGATGAACACACCGCCCGGTCTACTCAACCCCAGCCGCTGCCCCACATACCATTGCAGCCTCTCAATCACTCGCTCGCCCGACCATGGGGCTTCTGTCAGAAAGCGCTGCAAGGTACGGGGAGTGGCCCCCTCAATTGTCTCGGCTATGTTCTCGGCATTGCGCCTGTCTGTCTGCTGCACCAAAAGGCCCCTCAGGTATTGCTCGCTGCGGTGTCGGGCTTCTTTGCGCCCAAACAGAGGGGCAAACTCCTGATGAAAAGCGGCAAACGATGCTGCCACACGCTCGAATTCAACTTGGTTCATGTTCCAACTCACCCCCTTGATACTCTTCATACTTACTCAGAGGTGATTATACCAGCTTCCTCCCTAAACCGTCGTTGTAGTACTAAGGAATAACACTTAAGAAGTATTGCAGTTTGTGGGCGCGTTAGGGTAAAATAGTTAGTATCGGGATCAGCGACCCAGTTAGCGCGGATTGCTCACCTCCGTATCATTCGCCTATGTAGATCACCGGGAGAGCAGCATAAAGCAAGGTTTGGCTATCTTTAAGCCGCCTTTAGAAGGGGCTGGCCGTAAGGAAACTATCGCTATCGGATTATCGTTAGTATAATGTAGAGTAACAATATATCGTATTTTCTTATGCCATGGGATAGTGTCTCTTCGTTAGGCCAGAGTCGGTTTCAGACAGGGTGCCAGGTCATCTTTGATATGCGCCCCGGGCAACGCACGAGACCTGCAATGTGAAAAGTATATCGAAGCGATCGGGATTGAGATTGGCCGTCGTTCGGGAGAACTGAGAACAGAGTGTACACATCCAGTAGCGAAAAGAGCAGAACTGCCTTCGGCAGAGCCCGCAACAATGAAAGTAGATTTGGTACTGGTCTCGATAGTCGGACCGGTCACGCCGCGCCAAAATCTAGTGGGCAGCAAAGCTTCGCCATATCGTGCGGGTTGCCGGCGCTCGCTCAGGCTACTGGTGCGAAGCTCACGAGCCTGGGCTTCCATCACCAAGAAGGCGCTTTAATCACCTTTGTTGTTGACGCCCCGTTGGGCTTTGCCTTGCACAAACTGGAAATGGTGGACGAAACAGGCACACGATTGATAGTCATGACCTCCAGTGCCTGTATCGAGTACTGGGAAGACCTGTGGAGTCTGCGGCCTTATGGCTTGCTGGCAGGCCCGGTCAGCGACGAAGAACTGGTTGAGGCTGTTACCCGGGTAGCCAGTGAGGACCGCTATCGTGCTACTCCCCCCGGCACGACGCCGCTCAGCCCTACCGAATTACGGGTTCTGGGTTGTCTCGCGCGGGGTCTGTCCAATAAGGAGATCGCCCAACGACTAGGTGTGCACGATAAAACGGTTATGAACACCTTGACGATTATTTACCAAAAACTGGGAATGGAGAACAGGGTGCAGACCGTATTATACTATTGGGGAATAAGGGATATACTCAGCGATGCGCACAATGATCTGACAGGCTGAGAGGTACTACAGCTATTTTCTCACGATTCGGGATATTTCTCCCTAGCAGAAGGCAAAGGATTGCTGTAGAGTAATAGGACCAGGCAAACAATTAGTTAACAATTAGTTATATTTGTGCCGGGTACGGTATTACAAAGCGCGAACTTACCTGCTACGCTCTTTGCTCAACTAGTCGCAAGCCAAGTCTTTAACGCTTGACGGCAGGGGCGCACGGCAACAGTTCTGTAGCAGGCAACTTCGCGTAGCTTCATCTGGAGGTCGTGACCACAGGTATATATTATCGGCTTAATAGCAGGAAAGACTTTAGCGGCCTTTTTTTCTTTCGGTATCTTTTTTCTTATCTCTCCGCCCCTTTCCTAGCTCCCTGGACCGGTAGAAGCCGGCGCTCCAACCGAAGCTGGTTGAATGTCTCCGTTCGCCTAATTATAAAGGAAAATTATCTACTTTCACAGCGGCTAAGACCCCTTGCTTTAGCTATGGGGATACAGCCGCCCTTACGAAGTAGTTTGGTTGAAAATCCGTGC
>JBBSGN010000430.1:0-3702 GCA_038254085.1 Chloroflexia bacterium
AGTTCGCCGACGTAGAGGCGGCCGGAGGACTCGTTCCCGGCCCGGTCCCTCTTGCGCAGGATCTGCTTTACCCGCGCCACGAGTTCCCGAGGGTTCACCGGAGAGCGCATATAGTAGTCCGCGCCGAGCTCAATACCTACGATGCGGTCCATCGTATCCTCGTCGCGTAGCAGAGCCACCGTCGAGACACCCGGTCCCTGAACGGCGCTGATCACCTGAAACCCCCGCTCGTCGGGCAGACGGTTGTCCACGACAGCGACCTCGAAGCTCTGCCTGTCAACCATCTGGCGCGCCTGGGCGCCGGAGCCGGCGGGGATCACACGCCACCCCTCCCTCGAGAGCGCCCGTCGAAGGTGCAACCGCTCTTCGTCATCCCCTATCACAAGCAGAACAGACGCACTCACGACGCCGAAAACCACTCCATTCTTACGCTACTACTAAAGTCCTAGAAGAAAAGTATACCCTCCTGCCAACCTCTCCGCCTTGAGTAACCATCCTCCCGACGGTATCATAAGGTGTAAGGGCAAGTCTCAAGCAAGCCCCGCGCGCTCGTAGCTCAGCTGGATAGAGCGTCTGACTACGAATCAGAAGGTCGCAGGTTCGAGTCCTGCCGAGCGCGCCATAGAAATATCAAGATTTGCAGGTAAAATGTGGGGCAAAGTAGAAGGCCCGGCAAAAAGCGCCGAGCCGATTTACTGCAATTGTACTGCAACGCGTCAGGAAAGCCCCCGCTCCATCTCGTTTACTGCCCCTTCCTGCATGTCCGGCAGCACGTGTGAGTACGTATCCATCGTTTGAGAAATATTCGCGTGCCCCAGCATCTCCTGTACCACCTTCGGGTGCGTGCCCCTGGATAGCAGGAGGGTGGCGAAGGTGTGGCGCAGGTCGTGGAACCGTATCTGGGGCAGTCGCGCTCGACTCATTAGCGGCTTGAAGGAACGCTTAACGAGGTTGTCCCCGTCCATCGGCGTACCCGTTGCCGTGGTGAACACCAAACCGTTTTCCTTCCACAATCCCGCCAACCTTAGCTTTTCGTCGAGCTGGCGCTCCAGATGGCTTTCGAGGTCCTCGACGGCGCTTGTGGTAAGCCTCACACTCCGGCTCCTGCCGCCCTTGGGGGAGGTAAAGATCAACCCTCCCTCGGTGCGTATGAGCTGCTGGCGCACCTGCACATAGCCGCGCTCCAGATCCACGTCCGTCCAGCGCAGGCCCAACAACTCGCCCCTCCTGAGCCCGGCGGTGACGGCCAAGACGTACAACGCTTCGAAGCGTTCCCCTTTGGCAGCATCCAGTAGCGTACGAGCCTCTCTAGGGATAAGCGGATGTATCTCCTTCTTGGTAGGCCTAGGAGAGGTGACAGCTTCGGTCACGTTTCGGGGCACGAGTCCCCAGCGCACCGCCTGCTTGAGGGCCTTGTGCAAAGTGGTGTGTATGAGTTGCACCGTGCGACGCGACAACCCCGAAATGAGCTTGGAGCGGTACAGCCCCTGCACGTGTGCAGGGCTGAGCGCCTTTAGCTTCACGTGCCCCAACGCCGGGGCAAGGTGCAGGCGCACCACGTAAGCGTAATTCTCGAAGGTCCGTTGCTTCACGGAATCCCTCACCGAATCTTCCAACCACCGGTCGAGGTAGTCTGCGAGCATCAAGCTACCCGCGTCGAACGTAAGGCCGCCTTCGCGATCCGAAAGTGCCGAGGCTAGCCTCTTCCCCACCTCGGCTCGGGTCTTGCCGTACAAAGTCTTTCTCTTGCGCCCTTTCTCTGTGTAGATGCTGTACTGGGCACACCAACCCCCGTTCTTGCGACGGTGGATGGTCCCCTCGCCGTTGCCTCTTTTCTTGCTCAACTACTCCTCCTTCGTCAGCGATCGGGTCACGTCCCTTCGTAGCCCATTACCTAATACAACCTGCCAAGGTATACTACCATCTTACTTGATTATAAATCTATATTTAATTATTATATAAAAACGAGGTTTTTCTAGATACATCCGGCATAATCAGTCGCAAGGAATAAAAGAAGCCCCGGCGTGGCTAGCACCACCCGGGACGCGGCCCATAAGGAGCACTTATGGACATGAGAAGTGTAACGCGCCCTCCCCTCCCTTCCACCAGGGCAATACTTGCCGGAGCACACCTCTGCGACCAGATCTCGGCCCTCCTGCTGATCGAGCCCAAGGTCACCAGGCAGGCATTCTTGGGAGAACCAGTCGAGGAGGTCATGGCCATGGCCGAGTGGACCCTCAAGCACGAGGGCGAGGCGGGCTTCGACTCCGAGAAGATCCTGCTCGCCTGGGCGAGAAAGAGAGGCCGGGGCTATTGGAGGACTGATGATCGCAAGGTAGAGGAGTGTCCCTACTGCCACGGGACAGGATGGGTGCCCGGTCCATTCAAGAATGCCGAGGAGTGAGGCGAGGAAAGAGAGGGTGTGGATTGTCCTCGTTGCAAGGGATCGTGCATTGCCCTCAAAGCCCTGGTATGGCTTTCTGAGGGCGAGAGAGCATCATGATGGCGCCCTTCCCCCTGGGCCGGGTAGTAGCTACTCCAGGGGCGCTGAAACTCCTGGAGGAGGCGGGAGAAGATCCTCTCTATTGCCTGGCCCGCCATCGCTCTGGGGACTGGGGGGAGGTTGATGCTCACGACCGCAGGGAGAATGAGCGGTCCTTGAGGCATGGCTGGCGCATCCTCAGCTCCTACCTGGTGAGAGAGAAGACCATCTGGATCATCACTGAGGCGGACAGGTCCGTCACCACCCTACTTCTGCCTGAGGAGTATTAGCGTGAAGACACACGACTACATACACCGCTTCAGGGGCTACTGGTCCAACGGAGGCAAGTGCCGGATAAGGATCTACCAGGAGGACGGCAGTGATCCCCTGGTGGTCTGCTCTTCATTGTTGGGTGGCTCCGTTTCTCAGCGTTGCGTCCATGTGCGCAGCGCAAAGTCCCGCTCTGTCAGGATGCAACTGTCCCTAGCATCTTCCTCGCGATCGATTTGCCTTGCGTATAACAAGTGCCTTCTGTAGATTGTGCTTGCTTCGTTGTGGCGCTCCTTGGATAGTTGGGCTTTGGAAAGGGCGAGAATGCCAGATGGGGAAGGACACGAGCAACCGCAGCTCTACTGTCGCAACTGCGGTGCTCAAGCCAGACAGGGTAACGCGTTCTGTGTGTCCTGCGGAGTACGCCTGGATTCGGAGGCCGGGGCCTCTCAGGGGACATCTACTGACACGGTCTCCAAGGATATGCCTGCTGAGAAGAAAGGTCCGAGAGAGCAGAATACGGCCCAAAAAGATGTAATCTACTGGTTTCAGAAAGTACTACAGTATGTGGGCAGAGGAAGCAGAACCAGAGGAATTATTGCTCTCGGTATAGTCAGCTTCATAACTCTAGTTCTAATTTGGGGTGTTAACAGCAGCAACGAACAAAATCAAAGGGACACGAACAATCAGGACAAACTGCGACAGTCTATAAATGCCGACCAGCAGAGGATAATCAACAATCAACTAGCGAGAAACGTCGTCGATAGCGTGGAGGTGTCCGGGACTAATGCTAATATTGTTGTAAACGACGATAGATACAGGATAACCGATGCCATCGCTGAGGCTATGTGCAACAGGATTTTAAACAGTTCCCCAGGAATGATAGAGACCAATAACGGAACCACACATTTGGATAAGGTGAGGGTACAAAATCGCCAGGATGAGACTAA
>JBBSGN010000431.1:0-3694 GCA_038254085.1 Chloroflexia bacterium
AAAAAAATTTTATGCGCTAAATTTATATGCCCCTGGCTTGGGGGGTGACATGTTGATGACGGCACTTAATTGTTATTTTTGGGTTTTGGGCAACGGGCGGTGTGGGGGCCGGGGGGGCACGGCCCCCACCACGGAGGGTGTACACAGGCGCATCCTTTACCCTTATTCTGAACGCTTACGAACGGACGAAGGATGAAGGACGAATAAGCTGCGGTAGTCGGTGGTCGGTAGGGGGTCTGTGCTGCGTCCCTACCGTAGTTGGTCGTCTTTCGTCCTTCGTCCTTCGTCACCCAACCCGAACCGCGCCAGCGCACCTCGCGTTGCGCCGATAGCCCGCACGCCATCGTGCTGCATCTTCTCCAGGTAGGCTTTGCGTCTACTTACGTCGGTGGCCCACTCTTGCGGGGTGCAGCCTGCCCAGGTGGCCAGTTTGGCTTGTGCCTCCGGCGCATTGAAGAGGTGGTCGAAGGCGTCGGTTGAGCGGTCCCAGCGCGACAGTAGCACGGGCCGCACTCCTTCCACAGGGCTTGAAGGGTCTGCGCTCTCGCATGGTTCAAGCATGTTGACCGCGCTGAAGCGACGCACGGCCGGGCCATAGGTGTTGCTGACGTAGAGGTTTATCACCAGGGTCAGGCCGGCTATCCGGTGGGCGGGCACGCTCAACGGTTCAGAGTCGAGGATGGCTATCACGTCCTGCACCGTCTCGGCGTGCATGGTCGAGCCGATGGCGTAACCGTCCTCCAGCAACTCGAACGTCTTGTAAATGCGCGACCCCCACAAGTAGACGGCCAGGTGGTCGCTCATCTCGTTGGCTAGCACGTAGGTGTGGCGCGGGTCGGCATCCGGCTCTTTCACGAAGTCGAACGTCTCATAGTGCCCGCGCAGGTAGACGCGCCGCGTATCGGGCGGTATCAAGTCGAGTAGGGCTGTGAGCGTGGTGGTCTTGCCCGCCATGGGCGGTTCGGCAGCCACCAGCACCGACGCGCGCCGCCCCAGCATCGCCCAGATTAGGGCCATAAGCCCTGTGTCGGCGCTTCCAGCCTCTATGATCTGCATCACCGACAACGGCACCGGCGGCTGCCAATGCCATCCCCACCAGCCAAACGGCTCCTCATGCTCGTCCATTGTGTCTCCGTTTCTCTAGCTGCTTTTATGTCTATGGTTAATTATACGCACTTTGGGCAAGTTGGGGGGACCGACTACTGAGTACCGACGAGCGCACTCCCCCTTGTCATTCCGAGCGTAGCGAGGAATGACAAGGGGGAGCGGGTCGGCTAAAGAAGTCATGGGCCCTCACTGGCCGCGTTTCAAGCATTGCCGGTAGTCGGTACTCGGTCGTCCCGTGTGTTATAATTTCGTGGCACGATAATCGCTAGGTAAGGTAGCCTTCACAAATACGCACTACCAGGGGAGAGTTCTTATGATACTTCAGAGCCGCAGGTGGCGGCTGCTGATACGCACGGCGGCACTGGTGATCACCAGCGTGCTGATGCTGGCCTTTGCCGGGCCCGTCTCATATGCCCTGCAAGACGACACCCCCAAGCCTCTCACCAACCCGGACCAACTGTTCGTCAAAGAGAAGCCGGTTGTTGACAGCTACGTCACCATAACCGCAGTGCCCGACCTCAGCCACAATGCTATAGCCATCAAAGATGGCGACAACACCAGCTACTGGATACCCCTGCACGGCTTCGACAACAAGCTCTTTGTCCGCATTGACAGCGACGCTTATGTCCCCTATGCTTACGGCGAAGGCAGCGAAACGCTTACGCATTACTCGGGCAAGGTAACAATCCTGAAAGGGCAGGCCGATTCTGAGAAGGTTATAAAAGAATTGGCTAAACGAGGCGTTACAGTAGATAAAGATAAGGTCATGGTGCTGGTACAGGGCGAAGAGCCGAAAACTTTCCGGCCAATCGTACCCGTTATGCCTGCGCTGGCGTTGCTCTGGGGTGCGACCCTGATTGGTCTCCTGCAGATATGGCGCGGCAGACGCCCGCGGGCGCGTCGCTGAGTACCGAGTACCGAGTACCGAGTGGCTAGGAAGTGGAGATAGCTCATAAGTCACTCGGTACTCGGTACTCATGGAGGGGTAGAGATTGTTCTTCAAGCAGTTTCTTCGGGATGATCTGGGGTGCGCTTCCTATCTGATAGGGGATACGGGCGTGGGCGAGTGCGTGGTGGTGGATCCGCAGTGGGACGTTGCCGGGTATGTGGAGTTGGCTGCCAGGCAGGGGATGCGTATCCGCTACGTGATCGAGACCCATAACCACGCCGACCATGTGTCGGGGCACGGCAAGCTGGCTCAATTGGGCGCCGAGGTGGCGGTGTGCGAAGATGCGGGCGTGGATTACCCACACGTGCCGCTCAAGGACGGCCAGACGCTTCAGATAGGCGACGTGTGCCTGCAAGTGTTGCGCACGCCCGGACACCGCCCGGAGCATATAGCCCTCACTATCACCGATAATTCGCGGGCCGACGCGTCCTGGCTGGTCCTTACGGGTGATGCCCTCTTCGTGGGCGACGTGGGCAGACCCGACCTGGCGGTTGAGCCGCGCGAAGGGGCTGCCCAGCTATACAAATCGCTGCACGACAAACTGCTTACTCTGCAAGACGGCGTAGAGATGTACCCGGCGCACGTGTCCGGCTCGCTCTGCGGCAAATCGCTGAGCGCCAAGAGCAGCTCTACCATAGGCTTCGAGCGGCGCTACAATCCACCCCTCTCGGCAGACAATGAGCAAGATTTTGTCGAGCGTGTGACGAGCGAATTGCCACCACAACCGCCTCAGTTCCAGCGCATTGTCGAGAAGAACCGGGGGCCGTTCATTACGGATGAGCATGAGGTACGGCCCATGAGCGCGGATGAGATAGAGGCCATGCGCCGCCAGGGGTGCATCGTGCTGGATACCCGCTCGCCGGAGGCGTTCGGGGGCGGCCACATACCGGGTGCTATCAACGTGGACCTGCACGACGGCCAGTTCGCCACCCGCGCCTCCTGGGTTATCAAGCCTGGCGTGCCGGTGGTGCTGGTGCCGGAAACGCTCGACGATTTGCAGGCCGCTGTTTCCAGTCTGGCCGCTACCGGGCAGGACGACATCGAGGGCTATTTGCTCGGCGGGATGCACGCCTGGGACACGGGCGGGCGGCCCCTCGATGCCATACGCCAGATGTCCGCCGCCGACCTGAACGAGCGGCTCCAAAGCGGCGACAAGGCTATCCAGGTGGTGGACGTGCGCGAGGACTCCGAGTGGAAAGAAGGGCACATCGCGGGGGCGATACACATCCCGTTCCACCAGATAGCCAACCACCTGGACGAAATGCCCAGCCACAGGCCTATCGCCACCCTGTGCGGCGGTGGCGTGAGGAGCAGCATCGCCGCCAGCATACTGCAAGCACAAGGCTTCGAGCCGGTAAACATCATCGGCGGCATGGGCGCGTGGAACGCCGCAGGCTATCCTCTCGAAAAGGTCGGGGCACAGGCGCAAGCCATGCGTCAATCGTAGGAAGGAACAAATGGCAGTTGAGTCGATGAGCCGCAGCAACTGTGGGGCGCCTCTGGAGGTTCCAGCATCCGCGAATTACGTCACCTGTGCCTACTGCAAGACCAGGCTCGCAATCAAAAGAACCGCCAGCTCAATCTACACGGAAGTTATCGACCGCATAGGAGGCAACACCGACCAGATGGCTGGAGATT
>JBBSGN010000432.1:0-3689 GCA_038254085.1 Chloroflexia bacterium
CCAGCGACCCGCTTCCGGCATACAGGTCCAGCACCCGCGCGCCCGCAAACCCATACGGCGACAGCGTATCGAACAGCGATACTTTGAGCCGGTCGGTCATAGGCCGCGTGCCCATAGTAGGCGGCGCTTTCAGTTGGCGGCCCTTCGCTGTGCCCGCGATTACTCTCATAGCTTTAGAAGGGTGAGTCTGCGCAAAGTTAAATGTGAGTTGCCTAGAAGCTATCTCATAACAGAAGCGGGTCGTTAGCCGACCCAACATCCTGGTCATTCCGAGCGGAGCGAGGAATCACTATCCGAAGCAATTACTCGGCTAGCACTTCCCTTCTATCCGAACGTCCTACTTAGGGTAGTGATTCCTCGCTCCGCTCGGAATGACCAGGGAGGGTTTATGCTCTAAAGAGATGCCTGTCATTATGGAATAATTTCTACTCACATTGGAAGTTTATCTCGTAGCTCCCGGCTTCCGGCTCAACGAACCGCACGAGCTTGCCGCCCTCTTCTTCCAGCAGACTGCGGCTCGGCGAATCAACAGGCTCGAAAGGTTGCAGATGGAGGGTGGCAGAGTTGCGCCGAGTAGTGACCTCCCACGTGCCCGCAACCATGCCATCCAGCAAGAAGGTGGGCAGTACGTCGCCGTTTTTACGAATGACTACTTTGCGGTACTTCTCCGGCAAAACCCGTTGGCGGTCTTCATACGCCAGCAGAAGGTTATCCCACTTGGGCAGGAACCTGGGGGGCGTCAGCGCGTCACCGCCTGGTCTAGGCGCACGCGACAGATCGTAAAGAATTTTGCCGCGCTCGTCCTTGAAGGCTATTACCTCGTCGCCTAAACGTTGAAGGGCAGTGTCCACCTGGGATACCACCCTCAGGCCACTCCATTGGAGCGCATCGGCGCGAGAGGCAGGACCGAACGCCGCCAAGTAGCGCCGTATTAGGTAGGTCATGGCCTCCTCTGTAGAAGGTTCCTCTACCTTTTCCAGCCACCGGCGGGCCGAGATATAAGGGTTCTTACCGAAGTACTTCCAGGTGCCGCTGGGCGGTGTATGGACCAGCCAGCCGAGAGCGCCGGCGGCGTGCCGGGCAACGCGCGGGTGCTGGCGAACGTTCTCGGGCACCTGCCCCCTCACGAACTCCACCAGATCATCGAACAGGCGCGGTTCGGCTGCAAACTCAAGCAGATTCTCATGCAGCGCGGACAAATCAAGCCCGGAACCCTCGACAGATAGGTCCAGACCGGCGTCCTGGAAAACGCTGCGCCAGCTCGCCACACGCATATCTATCATCGCCGTAGTAAAGAAAGGGTAGTCACGCGCGCTGACCAGGTGCAGCGTCCAGCGCATCAAGCTCGCTTTGACTATCGTCCGGTCAAGCAGCGCCTGTGTAAGATCATCAAAGCGAAACCCTTCCAATCGGGTCCACAGCCCGATGTACGGCGACGGCGAGTATTGCGCCTGCAAGCCGGCCAGCCGCTCTACCGCCTCTACCACGCCTGCCTGCTCCCGCCGCAAAAGCGTCTGCCGGGAAAGCGTAGCCCGGTTTAACTCCAGCAAGGTGACAGCAGCCTCCGGCGGGGGCAATTTAGCTGGCATAGCACTCTCCGAGGTAACAGCGCAGTTGAGGGTAGGGGCATGGCGTTGACGTGTCCTCCGGCCCTCTAGCGCCTGGTTGGTTTGGTGCTACAGCGAGAGGGTACGTCAACGCTGTGCCCCTATGTTTACCCACTGCTACTGGTTCGCGTCCGTCTCGGCCCGGCTCCAAAAGACTTCCAGGACCGATTTGAGGGGGACGTGCTCCGGTTGGGAGAGGTCGGGGTCGCGGGCGAAGAGCGCTTTGGCTTGCTCTCTGGCAAGGGAGAGAGTAGCCATGTCGGACAGTTTTGCCATGCGGAGGTCGGGCATACCGGACTGGCGCGTGCCGAAGAACTGGCCGGGGCCGCGAATCTTGAGGTCTTCCTCGGCAAGCTGAAACCCGTCGTGCGTCTCCTGGATGATCTGCATACGCTCGAAGCCGATGCCCTTAGCGTCTTCGGCCAGCAGGATGCAGTACGACTGGTGCTCGCCCCGGCCCACGCGGCCCCGAAACTGGTGCAACTGCGATAGGCCGAAGCGGTCGGCCCCCTCGACTAGCATGACGGTGGCGTTGGGCACGTCTATGCCAACCTCAACTACGCTTGTGGAGACCAGTATATCAGCGTCCTTACGATGGAAGGACGACATCACCTCGTCCTTCTCCTTCGGCTTCATCCGCCCGTGCAGGAGCGCCAATTTGCGGTCCGGGAAGACATCGGCCTGTAGACGCTCGTACTCGGCGGTGGCGGCTTTCGCCTCTATCTTGTCCGACTCCTCGACCAGTGGGCAGATAACGAACGCCTGGCGACCCTCGCCGACCTTCTTCTCGATAAAGTCGTATGCCTGCTGGCGGCGGGTGGCGTCCACCCAGCGCGTCTTGATCAGCCGCCTGCCGGGGGGCATCTCGTCAATCACCGACACTTCCAGGTCGCCATATATAGTGAGGGCCAGCGAGCGCGGGATGGGCGTGGCGGTCATCACCAGCGTGTGGGGCATCAGGCCGGCTTCTATCCCCTTCTGGCGGAGGGCGTCGCGCTGCATCACCCCGAATCTGTGCTGCTCGTCCACCACTATCAGGCCCAGACGCTTGAACGCCACGCCCTCCTGTATAAGCGCGTGCGTGCCAACCACTATGTCTACGTCACCGGAGGCCGCGTCCGCGTAAATCTGGTTCTTCTCCTTGCGCGGGGTGCTGCCCTTCAGCAGTCGCACGCTGGGCGCGGGGTCTAGCTTTTCCAGCATCTTCGACAGGCTCTTGTAATGCTGCTCGACGAGGATTTCTGTCGGGGCCATGAGCACTCCTTGTGCGCCGTTCTGCACAGCGGCCAGCAGCGCGGTCGCCGCCACCACCGTTTTGCCGGAGCCAACATCTCCTTGCAAGAGCCGGGTCATCGGCACGCTATTCGATAGATCGCTTAGTATCTCGTCAATCACGCGCCTTTGCGCCCCTGTAAGCTCGAACGGGAGAGTCGAGAAGAAATCCGCTAGCTTTTGGCGGTCGGCAGGCATCGTCAACCCTTGCTGCGATTGCTGCCACGCCTGCTTGCGCTGGAGCATCCCTAGCTGGATCATCAGGAACTCGTCAAAAGCCAGGCGCTTGGTAGCGCGGGCCGCGTCTATGCGCGAATCAGGGAAGTGTATCTGCTTGATAGCCTCGCTCAACTCAATAAGCTGGGCGTCGCGCTTCATCTGCGCGGGCAGATAGTCGGCCATGGTATCGGCGAACCGCTCTACCGCGTCGTGCATAATGCGCCGTAAGGTACGCCTGTATAACCCCTCAGTCGAGCGATAGACCGGCACGATGCGGCCGGTATGCAGTAGCTCTTCGTCGTATGGCTCCCATTCGGGCGAGGTGAACTGCAACCTATCGTGGAACACCACCGGCTTGCCCGAGATAACGATAGGGTCGCCTTGATGCAACTGCCTGGCTATATACTCCTGGTTGAACCAGGTGATAATGATCGTGCCCGTGTCATCGGCTACGGTGGCCGTGACCATCGGGCGGTTGTTCGAGGTGGTGCGTACCGACACGTCCCACACCGTGCCCACCACCGTCTGGTTGACCTCCGGCTCAAGCTCGGCTATCGGCTTCATCTGCGAGAAGTCGTCGTAGCGGAAGGG
>JBBSGN010000433.1:0-3679 GCA_038254085.1 Chloroflexia bacterium
CGCGGCGGCTTCGAGGGCCACACGATGCAACGCTTCCACCACAGATGGGGAGGCCACGATGTCAGCTCCGGCCAGGTGCTCGCGCACCTGGGGGTGGGGCACTTGCCCGGTGAATATAATGTGGCTTGCCACGCCTGCCGCCTCGGCCCGCTTCCGCAGAAACTCCTTGTAGTCGCCATAATTCTCGGTGCTGCGCGAAGGACCGCACAGGATGAACCAGGGCGGCTCTTTACCTTGCTTGCGCTGCGCCTGCACCACCAA
Source organism: Chloroflexia bacterium (assembly GCA_038254085.1). GTDB lineage: Bacteria > Chloroflexota > Chloroflexia > QHBQ01 > JADMIH01 > JADMIH01. The sequence continues at coordinate 262 of JBBSGN010000433.1, forward strand.
TGGTACGGCATCCACCAGGTACTCAAGCCCCTTGAACGGGTGCAGCCTGCTGAGAGACATCACGACGGGGCGGGGTAGCCCGATGCCGTAGCGGTGAGAGAGGGCCAGGCGGCTCTCCTCGCGGAAGGTGTCCAGGCGCATATCTATAGGCGGAAACGCGCTGTCTTCCAGCACGCGGGGCACCATTACCACCCGGCTCGGCGAAACGAGGCGCTCTTTCGCCAGATAGCCAACCATGAACGGCGAGTTCACCCGCACCAGCGCGGCCCGTCTCAGCGCGAAGGAGACGGCGGCGCGAGGCAACCGAAACCGCCGGTAGCCGTAGTCGTTCTCAGGCAGGTCTATTACGTCCGCACCCTGCGCGTTCGCCATGTACGGGGTAGAACCGCCCAGGGCCGCCACGAAAGCGAACGGATAGACTCCCTCGGCGTGTACCAGGTCGTAGTGGTAGCTTCGCAAATGGCGACGAAAGGCCGAAAGGAGCGTAAGGGTATGCTCGTATCGCAGAAAGCGCCCAGCCGCCCGTCGCACCAGCCGTGCAGGGCCACGCCCCACCGAAGCCAGGTTCACCCTATAGACCCTAACGCCTGCGTACTCCGTCTGTGTGTAGCTTGCCACACCCGGCTCGTTTATCTGGGTCAGCACGTCAATTTGATGCCCACGCTCTTTCAGCGCCAGAATGACCTGTTCGTGCCCCGCATTGCCCATCAGGTCGGGACTGTATGAGCCTATGAAGTATAGTACCCGCCGTGGGCGGGCCGAGTCGTTTAGCTGTGTCACTCTGCTCCTGCCTCCAATCTCCGGCCATTATACTTTCAATTACCAAAACAACACAGCCACCTGCGGCGGCTGTGTTGTTTTGGTAACAGGGCGTTTCGCTTTAAGGCGCGCCTATCGCGTTGGAGAGCATCTTGGAAAGCTGGGCGCGGGTGACGCTGTTGGCTGGGCGGAAGTAGGGGCGCTGTTGCCCGTCGCACGGCTCGCCGGGGCCGCCACAGGCGTAACCGGAGATGATCTGGTTGTGCCGGTAGACGGTCTCTATGTACGTGAAGTAGGTCGAGCCGACAGGCACGTCCGCGAAGGTGTTGGTAGCGGGATTTTGTAGGGACCAACCGTAAGCTTGCGAGCCGGAGAGGGCGATCATCTTGGCTATCTGGCCTCGCGTGGCTCCGCGGCCCGGCCTGAACGTGCCGTCAGCATAACCGGAGACGATGCCACGGTTATACAGCGTCTCGATATAGGGGTAGAAGGGTTGGGTGGTGGGCACGTCCGAGAAGTGGGGGCCACCGCTCGTGTCTATGGCGAAACCGAACGAGTTAGTAATCATCTTGGAAAGCTGGCCCGCCGTAGTAGAACTGCCGGGGCGGAACATAACCGAAGTATCGGTCTGGCCGTAGCCGCTAACGATGCTCCGGGTTGCCATGTTGTTCACGTACGTAACCGCCCAGTAGTTGGTCGGCACGTCCGTGAAGATAGTGCTGGGCGAAGCGTGGTCCACCACTAGCGGCACCAGGCTGTACACACGACTCGAGTTGTAGCTGTCGTGCGCGATCATGTAGACGTAGTAGACGCCGTTGGGGACCGCCGACGTGTTCCAGGCGTATGAGCCGTTGTACAACGGCACGCTGGAGGCGACCTGAGTGCCGTTGTAGCCGCTGTTGTCGGTGTCATAGAAGAGGTCCACCGAGCCGTTGCCCTGCAACGCCGACCATCGTATGAGAGTGCTTGGGCCACTTATCGAGCGCGAGGTGAGGTGGCTTTGGTCCATACGAAAGAAATCGGGCAGACGCCCACCCGATTGGTCATCGCTCTCGTGCGGGTCGAAGCGAAGGGTTGACTCGTAGCCCGTCCAACCCTGTGTGCCCAGCACGAGGGGCGCGTTGGGCAGGTCATACGAGAGCGGTATCCAACGATTATAGGGGGCAAAGCTGAGAAAGGTCTGCTGCATGTCGCTATTAGCCGTCTGCGACCAGGTCATGCGGGGGCCTGCATTGAAGACCGACGTGGGACTGCTACTCGGTGTCTGGAGCCACATCCTAATACTCATGTAGCGGTAGCGGCTAGTGTCTATGGCATGTGTACTGTCGCGATCCAGCCACCAGACCTGGGGATCGTTGTTGGTTGCCGAGGTCTGTAGATAGCTGGGCGTCCACTGTATCGGGTTGATGTTGACCGTGCGCTCGAATTGCGTACTGTTGCTGCCATTCCAGGCGGCGCTCAACTTTGCCTGCGCGTAATCTTCGCCGCTGAACTGGCTGGGCGCATCAATGCGGGCAACAGGCGCTGCGTTCACGTTGAGAGGTCCGCTTGAGCTTACTGCCCCGTTAAGGTTGGCGTGGATGTAGTAAGTTCCCGGAGCCATGCCGGTTCCCATCCAGGTGTACGAACGATTCGAGGCAGGCACATTAGCCGCGATCTGGTATTCGTTGTCCTGGTTGGGATCGGGGCTGGCGCTTAGATAGAGATTCACCAGCTGGGAGGGAGCGCCGGACGAGTAGTTCCAGGTGATCTGCACCGGGTTGCCGTTGGCTGGGGTGAGCCTGGCCCAGTCGTAGTGAACGTTGTCGCCGTTCTTGAACCAGGGCGCGTCCACACGGAAGCCCGCTACATTGCCCTCGGCCAGCCAGTTGCCGTTAGCGCCACCGCCCTGCGCTGTCAGGTCAACGTTGTAGATGTGCCATCCGGTCTGATAGTCAACAAAATTGCTGTTGCCGCTGCGCGCCGGCGTGCGCTCTATACCAATCAATAACTCCCGATCCGGCTATGGACACGTTCACGCGCATCATCAGGTGTGTGAAGCGAGAGGTGCTGATCGGATAATTCACCCCGTCCTTTTCGCCCAGATAAGAGTAAGAATTGCTGAAGTTCTGGTACTGGAGGAGGGCATACGCGCCACTGGTGCTGGTGGTGGTGGCGCTCCACACTCCGTTGGCGACTTGGGGGACCGTGTAGTTGGCGGGGAAGTCAATATCCTCTACATTGTTCATATCCCAGGCGTCGCCCAGTGCCTGTGTTGCGTAATCATCCGATTCGCCGATAGTGACGTTATTGGGCGCGGTAAGAGTTATGGTATCGAGAGGGTTGGCATTAGCTGTGTGCCGAGAGGGCACGACAACGGAGGCCAATAAGAGCAACAGCGCGGCTGTCAGAGCCAGCTTTGGAGATGAGGCTGTTCGGTGTCGGTGATCGATAATTTGTCGCAAACCAGTATCCTTTCCTGTGTTTGATATTGATACGGAGGCTATTTACTTTAGTAAGTATACCAAGTTAGCAGGCGTGTTCGATAGAGATAGAGGTAACTATTGAGGTAGTAAATTAGGTGGCAGGCGGATAGGACTTTCGGTTGACCAACCTCTGATCGCGAATATAGAGTTGTGGTATCCTTAAGCAGGCACGTTATCTGGGGAGGTAACAACGA
>JBBSGN010000434.1:0-3667 GCA_038254085.1 Chloroflexia bacterium
ACCGTCGAATTAGTAGTGCAGAACCTCAACCGCAACGTGCAGCGCGCCAAAGACGCCATTACCGCCCTCATTCCCGCCATAGCTGACACCCGCGACTGCTCCTGCGCTCACGCCCTCCAAAGCGCTATCATGACCGCCCCTGAGTTCGTGCCGGAGGAGGTAAAGAGGAAGTTGGAGCCGTTGCTGGGGAGATATTTGGACCGACGACCGACGACCGACGACCGACGACCGACCTTAACGGACGACAAGCGATAGCCGACAAAGAGAGCGCGCGTCACACACCATGCTTCACGCATTACGCCTCGTCGGTCGGCGGGCGTCCAGGCTAGTCATGACCGCAAAAGCAACCCCTGTCCCCTATAGCCCGCGAACAGCCGCACCACCACCGGCAGTATCGCAGCAGCCGAGCGCACCCGCACCGCGCAACGTACTGAGTACCCTGCGCCGCCTGCGCTGGACCGAGTTCCGGCTACTGCTCATACCCTCTGTCCTGAGCATCGTGGGGATGCTGTTGGTGATATTGGTGCCGACCGGGGCTATCCAGTGGCAGTGGACCGACCTCTGGATGAGCTTCCTCTTTATCGCCCTCCTGTACGGTGTCCACACCTGGCTCAACATCACCAAGCCGCAGACCGACCAGGTGATCCTGCCGGTCGTGGCGACCATCATGGTGCTGGGGCTGGTGATGATACAGCGTCTGGAGCCTGCGCTGGCGGCCCGCAGCCCCGATTTCCGGGGGATTGCCAACAAGCAGGTGATCTGGATCACGGTCGGCATGGTCGGGCTGTGGCTCACCGTGTTCCTGGTGCGCGACCTCAATCTACTCAGGCGATACAAGTACACCTTCGCCATCCTGGGCATCGGGCTAGTGGCTGCTACGCTAGTATTTGGCAGCGACGCGGGGAGCGGCACAGGCGTGAAGCTGTGGTTCAACTTCGGCTTCTTCCAGTTCCAGCCGTCCGAACTGCTCAAAATCCTGCTCGTTATCTTCCTGGCGGGCTACCTGGACGACAAGCGCGATCTGTTGGCGTCGCCCTACAAGGTCGGGCCAATCAGCCTACCGCCGTTGCCCTATCTGGCCCCATTGCTGTTGCTGTGGGCGTTGGCGCTGGTGCTGTTCGTGGCGCAGAAAGACCTGGGGAGCGCCCTCCTCTTCTTCGGCATATTCCTATCAATGCTCTACGTCGCCAGTGGGCGGCCCCTGTACGTGGTGGGCGGGCTGGTGCTGTTCTTCGCGGCGGCCTACACGCTAAACACCTATTTCGCCTCGCAATTCACCCATATACAAAAGCGCGTCAGCATTTGGCTCAACCCCTGGCCTGTCGGCCAGAATGAGGGCTATCAGATCGTGCAGTCTCTCTACGCGCTAGCGTCGGGCGGCGTGCTGGGCAGCGGCATCGGCTTCGGCGCACCCGGCAACATACCGGCAGTGCATACCGACATGGTGATCTCGGCTATTGGCGAAGAGTTAGGTCTATCAGGCACGATAGCGGTGATCGCCCTGTTCGTCCTGTTAGTGTATCGCGGTTATCACATTGCGCTCAATACCCGCACCGGCTACGAGCAATTGCTGGCGGTGGGCCTCACCACCATCCTGGGGTTGCAGGCCATCATCATCATCGGCGGGGCGATCAAGATGATACCCCTCACCGGCATAACGTTACCCTTCATCAGCTATGGCGGCTCGTCACTGATAACCAACTTCGTCATCGTGGGGCTGTTGCTTCGCATCTCCGCGTCGCGCAACGGCACACAACGCCTGGAAAGGTAGAAACATGGCGCTCAGGCTTCGCAACTTCGTGCGCGTCCTCTCTCTGCTGGTCGCGCTGGGCCTTCTCCTGTACGGCATCGTGAGCGACGCGGTGCCAACCGCGCCCACCAACCCACCCAACGACACGCGCTGGCTCCTCAGCCTGGCGGGGGCTTTCCCTTTGCTGCTCATCTACACGTGGCTCTCGGTTTCGGGAGACCCCACGCGCGGCAGGCCGACAGCGGATATTCGCTTCCGCCACAACGTGCAGCAATTGGGCGGCTTCCTCCTGGTTGGCTTCGCGCTCCTCAGTCTGCACCTGCTACGCGAGCAGATCGTGGCCGCCGCCTCCATCAAGAGCGCAACCGTGGTGACCGCCTCGGGCGCGGTGATCCAGGACCCACGTAAAGTACCGGAGCAGTTGCGCGTGCGTAGAGGCTCGATACTTGCGGGCGACAAAGTGGTGGCAGCCAGCGAGGTGATTTCGCCGTCGCGCTACGTACATCGCATTTACCCTGAGCCGGACCTGTCGTACCTGGCCGGTTATTACAATCCCACGATCTACGGCTCGGCTGGCCTCGAAGCATCCTTCGACCAGTACCTGTCGGGCAGCGAGATCTTGGACCCGTTACTTGAGCAGCAACGCAGACTGTTGCACCGACCTGTGGTGGGCAACGACCTGTATCTTACAATTGACCCAACCCTCCAAAGCGTGGCGCAATCGGCCCTGGGCGAGCGCAAAGGCGCGGTGGTGCTGCTCGACGCCCAAAGCGGGGCGATACTGGCGTTGGCCTCGTGGCCGCACATTGACCCGCAGCAGTTGTCGTTCAACCCGTATGTGGAGGACTGGGGGGCCGAGAACAAGCGGATCATTGACTACTACAACTCGGTAATCAACGACCCCAACAACCCGCTCGTCATGCGGGCTACGCAAGGGCTATACCCGCCCGGCTCGACCTTCAAGACGGTGTCGGCGGGCGCGGCCATTGACACCGGCGTGGCCCGGCCTGGCGACATCTTTACTGACACCAACGGCACCGTCAAAGTGGAGCCGGGCAACTATGTCCACCACGACTGCTCGACCTGCCGCCCGGCCAATCACGGCCCCCAATTCACACTGGTAGAGGGATTCAAGTGGTCACTGAATGTGGTGTTTGCCCAGCTTGGGGTCAAGCTGGGGGCCAACAGGATGATCGAATATGGCCGTCGCTTCGGAATGGGCACACGCTACGACATTGGCGTGCCGGTGGAGGCGAGCCGCCTGGCGACCGACCTCAACGACCTGAACGGCCTGAACCTGCTGGCCGCAACCGCCTACGGCCAGGGTGAGGTGCAGACCACGCCCTTACAAATGGCGCTTATAGCCGCCACCGTCGCACGCGGAGGCGAACTGCCCGCGCCCTACATCGCCGCCTCGGTGAAGGACCACGAGACCGGGGCGGTCGCATGGCAGTTCAACCCGCACTCGTTGAACCGGGTGCTGTCTCCCCAGAGTAACGACACCCTGAAGCAGATGATGCTAACCTCGGTACAATCAGGCTACGCGAAGGGTGCGGCTATCCCCGGCGCGACGGTGGGCGGCAAGACCGGCACCGCCGAGACGGGCAAAGGCACCTCTCATTCCTGGTTCATCGGCTTCGCAGGCAAAGACCCCAACCACCCACAGTACGCCATCGCCGCAATGGTAGAGGAAGGAGGCGAGGGCACACGGGTGGCGTTGCCGCTCGCACGAATCGTGCTGGTGGAGGCGCTGAAGAAGAAATAGGGAATGGCGGCTTTCGACTCCAGGTTGACGGAGAGAGTTTTAGCTGATATATTAGTACTACAACGACGGTTTAGGGAGGAAGCTGGTATAATCACCTCTGAGTAAGTATGAAGAGTATCAAGGGGGTGAGTTGGAACATGAACCAAGTTGAA
>JBBSGN010000435.1:0-3665 GCA_038254085.1 Chloroflexia bacterium
CAGGTGGACGAGGAAGACATTATTATGCCAAACGACACCGTCACCCAGACGTTCGGCAGTATGGTGTCGGTCGGGCAACGCGAGCGCACGCACCGCTTCGTGCAAAGCCGCGTTACTTTGCAAGCCGACAAGGTAGGCGCCAGCCCTACCTTCCATGAACTGACCTACACCTTTATCAATGCGGGCGTGACCACCAACCCGCCTAAGCCGCAGGTCATGGCGCAAAGCACATCCAATATGCCAATGCCCCTGGTAGTGCCCCGTAACGACTGGGGATCGCCTGAGGGCAAGGGCAGCCCGACATGGACGCCCAAGTACAAGCGCGTCACCCACGTCATTATCCACCACACCGCCACGCCCAACAGTGACACCGACTACGCCGCCCGCGTGCGCGCCATCTGGTACTTCCACAGATACACTCGCGGCTGGGGTGACATCGGTTATAACTACCTGATAGACCCCAACGGCGTTATCTACGAAGGCCGTGCGGGCGGCGAGGACGTGGAGGCCGGGCACGCCTACCCCTTCAATACGGGCAGCATGGGCATCGGCATGGTAGGCAACTTCATGACGGCAGCCCCGTCGGCATCGGCCCAGGCCGCTCTGATTGACCTCATATCTTGGAAAGTGAACGAGCGCGGTATTGACCCGCAAGGCAGTGGAGCCTTTACGGGCTACACCGACTGCGGCGGCACGATCACTTACACTCGCCCGAACATAGCCGGGCACCGCGACTTCAAGGGCACGGCCTGCGGGCGCGGCTTCAACACGTCCTCATGCCCCGGCGACAGGCTGTGGAGCATGTTGCCCCAGATAAGAGCGGCGGTAGTCTCCGAGCAGCCCCCGTTGCGCGCCCTCTTCACCCAGCACGACACGCCGGGGAGTATTACGCCAGGGGCCACGCTGGACGTGCATCTTACTATACGCAACGGCGGGTCGCTCCTCTGGCCGGTAAGCGGGCAAGGGGCAGTAAGAGTAGGTTACAGGTGGTACACGCCCGACAATAAACTAGCGGCGGGCGGGTGGAAGGACATAAAGACCGACTTGCCGCGCAATGTGCCATTCGCCGACACCGTAGCCGTCACCGCCAAGTTGAACGCCCCGAGCGTGCCGGGACACTATGCCCTGGTGTGGGATATGTATCGTGACGGGCAGGGCTGGTTCGCTGACCAGGGTTCCCTGCCGTTGCGTGTAGATGCGGTTGTGGGTAAGACGAGCGGCGACAAGATTGCGCCCAAGTCGTCCGTGCTGCCCCTGTCCACGTACGCGAACAGCACCGATATCTTGGTCAGGTGGGCGGGACAGGACGAGCCGAAGGGGTCGGGCCTCGCGTCGTTTGACGTGCAAGAGAGGATCGCACCCAACGGACAGTGGACCGACTGGCAATCGGCCACTGCCCAAACCCAGGCGACCTTTGAGGGAGAGGACGGCTACACTTACGAGTTCCGTTCTCGTGCCCGCGACGCGGCGGGCAACGTAGAGGCATGGCCCGACACCGCCGACGCCTACACAACGGTTGACACGCGACCGCCGATGCTATGGCTCGACTCTCCCAAGGACGGCGAGCACGTTGCGCCGGGGCCAGTAGTCGTGACGGGGCGCACCGAGCCGGGCACGTTCATTGCGGTCAATGACCAGCGTGCCGACGAAGCGAAGGGCGTATTCAGTTCCACTGTGCAGGTGAGTGGGCGCGACTTCCTGATACACGTGACCGCTGCCGACGCGGCAGGCAACGTGTCCAGGGAGGAGGTAACGGTACAGGCCGCACCCAGGTACAACGATGTGCCGATGTCAGACCTTGATTTCCTGGCTGTAGAGACCTTAAGCGACAAGGGCATCATCAACGGCTACGCAGACGGCTCTTTCAGGCCGGACGCGCCGTTGGTTAGGGGCCAATTTGCCAAGGTGCTGGTAGTCAGCAAGCAGTGGAGCCTCATCAAGCCGCCTGAAGGCCGCTTCACCGACGTGGCGACCGATAGCTGGATGTTCCCCTACATCGAGACTGCGGTAGCCAGGAGGGTTATGAAGGGCTACAGCGACGGCACCTTCGAGCCGAGCGCGCCCGTCACCTACATCGAAGCAGCACGAAGCATTGCGCTTGCGGCTGGGTCGCCCAGCTACGCCAAATACTTGCCTGCACTCGTAGTGCCTGGCGAAGAAGGCAGTTTCCGCCCCAACGCGCCCGCCACCAGGGGAGACATCAGCCTGATGATCTACAGGATGCTACAAGACGAACAGCCCGACAACCCGCCCGATACGCCGAGCGAGCATGGACCCGAACAGTAATCTCTATCTAAAATGAAACTCGGCCTCCAAACGAGGCCGAGTTTCATTTTAAGATCCATAAAATTGCTACGACCCCACGTATGCCCTGGCGAGCATGTTCTGCAAGAGCTGTATCAGGAGTATCACAACTATGGGAGAAAAATCAATGGGCAGCGGTAATATCCTGCTTAATAGGGAGCGAACGGGCGCCATCAGCGGCTCCGTCAGATCAACCAGTATTTTGGTCCAGGGGTCGCGCCCCACAGGATAAAACCATGAAAGAAGAGCGCGCACGATAATCGCCAAAGTGATTATGTTGAGCAGAAAAATCGCCGCTCCGTAAAGAGGTTCCATTAGATAAAGCTCCAAGTTGGGTTAGCTACTAACTATACGTACAAAGCGACTTCTTTGTTGCGCTCGGTATGGCAAAGAGGTCGCCGAAACCGACAACCTCTTTGCGGGTCATAGACGACATAGCCTTTACAGGCATAGTCCGTTGTCTACTGTCTATCGTCTGGCAATTAGCTTTGTTCTGCACCCTCGGCGGCTTGGGCGGCGGCTTCATCCGCTTCCTCGATGGCACCCTCTTCGCGCTCCTCTTCCTCGACCTCGACTTCCTCTTCGACGCGCAGGGCAGTTATCTTGGCTACCAGTTCGTCCTCGCCGGTGAGCACAGTTACGTTGGCAGGGATAACCAGGTCGGACACATGGATGGCCTTGTCCACCTCGTCAAGCCCACTAATGTCCGCTTCGACCAGGGAGGGAATGTCCGCAGGTAGAGCCTTGACCTGAATATGGCCCAGGGCCTGCAAGAGCATGCCTTCCTTGTTCTCGGCGGCGGGGGCCTCGCCCACCAGCACGATAGGCACCGTGGTGGTCATCTCTTCGCGCAGGTTGACCACCATGAAGTCAACGTGCGACAGTACGCGGCTCACGGGGTCGCGCTGCACGTTATGTATAAACACCTTGCGGGGTGCAGCGCCGTCGCCCACCTTGAGGTCTATGAGGGCGTTGCTGCCCGCATGGTGATACACCCGCTCAAGCTCCTTCTGGTCAAGCTGTATGCTCTCCGCGTTCACGGCGTGTCCATACACAGTCGCGGGGATTATATGCTGCCGCCGAAGCTGCTTGCTCTGCTTGCCGATCAACTCTCGAGGCTGGGCTACAAGTTCGTATGCCTTCCGTTCGTTCGCCATTATAGTGAAAATCCTTCCTAAAGAAACAGTCGCCGAGGATCAGTACCGAGTACCGAGTGAATCAAGCTACTCGGTACTCATACTAAGCTTTGCTCTTGTCGAGCAGCGTTTGCTGAGTTTGCGGGTCGAATGCGTGCATCTTGTCCATGTTGAACGCTACGTCAATCGTGTCGCCAGGCTGCACTTCCGTGCGAGCGTCAACTC
>JBBSGN010000436.1:0-3655 GCA_038254085.1 Chloroflexia bacterium
GGCTAAAGCCGTGCAGCTTCTACAGTTTTTCACTGATGCATTGTTGCCCCAATGCAATTAGGTTTGCACTATGAGAGCTACTCAATATGTTTTACGTAGCCTGAGATTTCGAGGCTACAACCGGCAACATATTCTATAGGCAAAGTGCGAACTACAACCCGAAGGCAGTAGTGGCAGGTGGCACTTTCAGCCTCCCTGTTGCAACCCTTATACCACAAAAGGAGAACCTATGAGCAACCTTTTATCCGCCTCACAGAGAACCGCTAAAGCCACGCCCATTTATGGGCTGTGGTAAGGGGCAACTAAATATCATAGCAAGGGGGCCGAGACGTGCTGTTTTGCGCCCCTCTCCTTTACAGCAGCCGCGCTCTTGGCTCAATTGTTGCTGTATGAGCCGCGCTGAAACATATGTAATCCATTTCTCAAGAGTCTACTCCTATCACGGTAGAAGATGCTCTTTGTGAACGCACTCAGAATGGAGATTGTTGTATGAGACTAACCGCTGTGGACCAGCGCCTGGAAAACAAGCTACGCGAGCTTTACAAGACGCATATGGCGCGCACCATCAAGATTGATTGGAGCTACCACGACCTAGTTCCCTGGGAGCGCGGGCGCAACTTCATAACCGACCCCTGGCACCCGTCTCAGGCCACTATCACGCCCGAACTCACCGTTGCCGTCGAGACGGCGCTTCTCACCGAGATCAACCTTCCCTGGTTCACTACGGGCCTAACCAACACATTCGCAGGCTCCCTAGAGGTGCTTCAGGACTTCGTGCGTACCTGGACCAGCGAAGAGGACCAGCACTCCGACATCCTGGCGACCTACCTGCTGGTAACGCGCAACGACGACCCCGACCGCCTGCACACTCTCCGCAAGACCGTACTGCGTAATGCCTGGACACCCGAATGGGGCACGCCCTTCGACGGCATGGTATATACCACGATACAGGAACTGGCTACCCAGGCGTTCTATGTGAGCGTGGCGCGCAAGGCCGACACCGAGGATCCGGTGCTGGCTAACATCCTGCGCACCATCGCCAAAGACGAGACGCTACACTACACCTTCTACCGTGAGGCGGTGAAAGCCCACCTGGAGATAAACCCTAACTACGTGTGGCCGCTGTGCGATGTGTTTATGAACTTCGCCATGCCGGGCTTCCTCATGCCCGACTTCGATGAGCGCCAGCGCGTGATCGCTGCCGGGGCCAATTACGGCATAGCCGAGTATTATCGCCTGGTGGTTGACGTGTTGGTGCGCCAGTGGGACGTGAAGAACCTGCACCCAACCTATCCTGAAGCCCAGGCAGCGTTGGACAAGCTGAACAAGTACATAGACAAGCTTGCCCGCATCGCCGTTGTTGCCTCTAAGAGACGGCCCGGAGGCGAGGAGAACCGCATGGCCGCTGAGGGCATACTCGGTTACACCGAAGGTGCAGTAGTCGGTAGTCGGTAGTCGGTATGCCAAGAGGAACCAACTACCGACGATAGGCAAAGCTTATGACAAACATCAGGAGGATAACATGATGGCAAAGACGCCATCTAGCGCATCTAAGCAATCTCAGTCTTCCACAGCAGTACAGGAGCAAGAGGACGCAGGCACACGGCAAAAGATACGTGTCCTGATCGCCAAGCCGGGCCTCGATGGGCACGACCGGGGGGCTAAGGTCATAGCGCGGGCGTTACGTGATGCGGGCATGGAGGTCATATACACCGGCCTGCACCAGACGCCGGAGATGATAGCCGAGGCCGCTCTGCAAGAGGACGTGGACGCAATTGGCCTCTCGATATTGTCGGGGGCGCACATGGCCCTCTTCCCGCGCATCATGGAAGAGTTGCGTAATCGCGGCCTGGACGATGTGCTGGTGTACGCAGGCGGCATCATACCCGATGACGATATACCTGCCCTCAAAGAAATAGGTGTGGCAGCGGTGTTCGGCCCCGGCACCCCTATGGAAGACGCCGTGCGCTTCGTGCGCGACAACGTAACTCCGCGACAGGCATCCGTCGAGGAGGAATAATGGCCGCCGGTACAACTACATCTGTGCCCATCCGCGTGCTTGTTGATAGACTGATTGGTGGCGACAAGGGCGCGGCCTCTCGCCTGATGACACTGGTAGAGAACCGTAGGCCAGGCTATGGCGAGGCGCTACGCCTAATCACGCCCCATACGGGTGGAGCATATTTATTAGGAGTGACGGGACCGCCGGGCGCGGGCAAGTCCACGCTGGTCAACGCATTGATTAAGTATTATCGCGCCCAGGGCAAGATGGTGGGGGTGATTGCCGTTGACCCTACATCGGCTATTAGCGGCGGGGCCATCCTGGGCGACCGCATACGGATGCTTGAGTTCTATCAAAACCCTGGCGTGTTCGTGCGCTCCATGGCGTCACGCGGGCAGTTGGGCGGTCTGGCGGCGGCAACGGCGGACGTGGCCCGCGTCATGGACGCCTACGGGCAGGATATTGTCATCATCGAGACCGTCGGGGTTGGGCAGGATGAGATCTCGATAGCCGGGCTGGCCGACACCACCCTGTTGGTTGAGATGCCGGGCATGGGCGACGACGTGCAGGCGCTCAAGGCGGGTGTGCTTGAGGTAGCCGATGTGTTGGTCATCAACAAGGCCGACCGCGAAGGCGCAGACCGCCTGGCGAGCCAGATCAAGACCTCCATGCGCCTGCTGCCGCACGCTGAGGGCGCATGGATACCGCCCATCGTAAAGACGGTGGCGGTTGACGGTGCGGGTATCACTGAATTGGCGCAGGCTATCGAGAAGCATCACGCTTTCCTGAGCGAGAACGGTCGCCTGGAAGCCGAGCGCCGCGCCCGTCTCAAAGTCGAGGTGCTGGAGCGTGCCCGCAACATCATCCTGCGTCGCCTTTTCTCCCGCGTTGAGCAGACCGGCGCGCACGAACGGCTGCTCGACGACCTAGCGGATCATAAAACCGACCCTGCGGCGGTGGCGCGCGAGCTTGCAGACGAGTTAGTTTAACTCTCCTTTTATAGATTACCAATTACCAAACGCCTATGCCCGATTCCGAGATAGACCAGGACGCTAAAGAGGCGGACGCGCTGAAACCGGCGGAAGGCGTGCAGGCGCTTCCGACGCGCACGCCGCGCTGGGTGTGGGCCTGGATACTGCCTCTCGTCGTACTGCTGATGCTCTACCTGGCGCGGCGCATCCTCGGTCCGTTCATCATAGCAGCCGTGCTGGCCTATATATTCAGCCTGGTTGTGGACCAGATACAGGAGCGTCTGCGCTGGCCGCGCGGCCTGATAGTCACGCTGCTATACGTGCTGGCGCTGGGCGCGCTGGGTGTGGGCCTCTACTTCGGCGCCGAGGCACTGTATCAGCAGACGCGCGACTTCATCAACAGAGGGCCGGACATCGTCGAGCGCGGCCTGCGGCAGATAATGGGCAATACCAGCTACAGCTTCGGCGGCCAGACCGTAGACGCCCACTATCTGGCTGAACGGGCCAACGAGGCGGTAGGCGGTTTCTTCGGGGACAGTGGCGGCGCACTGCACCTGGCGGGCGAGATAGCCACCCGGCTGCTCGATGTGCTGCTTGTGATTGTGGTCAGCTTTTACCTGCTGCTGGACGGCAAGCGACTTGGGGCTTATATACTCAAGTTTGTGCCCGCCGGGTCGCGCAC
>JBBSGN010000437.1:0-3646 GCA_038254085.1 Chloroflexia bacterium
AATTATGAATTAGTCGTCTCAATTCATAATTCATAATTCATAATTTCCAGCCTTGCTTTCCCTTCCATGTCAATTCCAATAGGATATGACCGTAGGCGTTGATGATCTCGGTGTCTTCGTATTTGGTGCGCGTGGGCATTAGAGGCTGGTAGCGATGGGTGTGGCCGTGCAGCAGCAGTGTGGGCTTGAAGCGCCTGATGAACGGCAGGAGCGATGCGAAGCCTCTGTGCGCCACGTCAGTGTCGTCGTGTATGCCTTCGGGTGGGGCGTGCGTAACCAACACGTCCAGATAACGGCCCGTGCGTGCCTTGTTGGAAAGTAAACCGGGGACGAGGCGGCGCAGCTTCCATGCCATTTGTTGCTCGCTGTACTGGTGCGGCCCTTTGTTGTATAGTGGGCTGCCCTCTACCCCCGCCACCAGCAAGGGCGGCAGGTCTTGTCGCCCGACGAACTCTACGACACGCTCGTTCAGGTTGACCGCGCCCGGATAAGCGCTTGACGGGCAATCACCTGTGTGGTCGTGGGGCGCTTCACAGTGATTGCCTATAACGTGCAGTAGAGGCGCGTCAAGCGTGGTCATCAAGTAGTCCAGGTAGTAGGGCGGCAGGTCGCCACAGCTAACCAGCAGGTCAATATGGCCCAGCCATTCAGCAGCCGTGCTGTTGTACAACTGTGGCTCTACCTGGTCGGCCACCGCCAGCACCCTTCGCGTGCCGCGCCCCTCTGCCCTTGTCTCCTCTTCAATAGACATACAGCCCCGTACATCCACCATACCTCAGCCCTGGTCCACAACACCCGATACCCGACACCCATTACCTGAACATATCTCGCCCAGGCTCCATCACTAACTCTTGCGCGGTAGCTTCCCCGGCGTCATATGGGTAGCCCCTGATGACAGCAGCAGGACAAGCTTCTACCTTGCCCATCGCCAATTCGGCAGCCGAAGCCAACTCGTCAGCGACGGCAATAACTGTGGCGCTCATGCGGTAGCCGTATGGGTCGTCTTGCCCCCGGTAGTCCCTCAGAGGTTGCAAACCGGACACTCCGATGGCGATATTTATAATGCCGTTGCGCCAGGCCCGCCCGAACGAGTCGGATATTATCACAGGCACGTCCACGCCCGTCTTGTTCCTGATCACTTCCCTGATGCGAGCAGCCGAGCCGTCTGGGTCGTTTGGCAGGAGGCTCACCGTGTGGCCGCCGGGCACGTTAGAGGCGTCCACGCCCGCGTTGGCGCATACGAAGCCGTGCCGCGTCTCGGTAATAAGAATGCCTTTGTCCATGCGAACTATCCGCACGCTCTCCCTCAGCACCACCTCAATCTGGCGCGGGTCTTTGCCCCACCTCTCAGCGTATTGCAGCGCGAACGGAGAAGGCTCGACCTCCGCCAGGTCCACCAGACGCCCCTCCGCCTTGCTGACCACCTTCTGCGTGACCACCAGCACGTCGCCCGCCTGCAAGACGACACCTGTAGCTTCGCAGCCTACCACGATGAGGTTGGGCAGATCGTCGCCTGCCCGCACTTCCGGGACGCCGTTGATGCCTATTATGCTGATTTGCAACTCTTCAACCCTTCAACCTCGGCAGGACCTTCTCTATAAACGCTTCCAGGCCGCCCGTGCTGGGGAAGTCGGCGAAGCGCAGTTGCAGATGCTTCACGCCCAACTTGACGAACTCCTCTAGCTCGGCGGCCACCTGGTCGGTGCTGCCCGCGATTACGTGGAAGGACCGCTTTTCGATCTTGCCGGGGTCGTCCTCGATCTGCACCAGGCCATAATAGGTATGCGCGATCTCTGATGGGTCGCGCCCGATCTCGCTGCATCGCTCGGCCAGTACCGATTGCTTGTGGGCGTACTCCTCGGCTGCGCAGAAGTTGTGATTCCACCAATCCGCGTACCTGGCGACCACCCGCAGCGTCTTCTTCTCGCCGCCACCCGCTATAAGCAGCGGTACAGGCGGGTCGGGCCGCGGTATGCACTCGGCGTTCTCGATCCGGTAGTACTTGCCCTCGAAGTTGGCCGGACTTTCAGTCCACATGGCGCGGATAATCTGCACGGCTTCTTCAAGTTGCTCGATGCGTTCTCCGCCCGAAGGGTATGGATAGCCGTAGGCGCGGTACTCGTCCTCTTTCCACCCCGCACCGATGCCCAGGACGAAGTTGCCGCCCGTCATAAGCTGCAAGTTGGCGGCCATCTTGGCTGTGAGGGCCGGGTTGCGATAAGACTGCCCAAGCACTATATTCCCGAAGCGGAACCCCTCGTGCCGCCCCGCCAGGTATGTGAGCGTGGTCAACCCCTCCAGCGTGGGCAGCTTCCCCCATTGGAAGTGGTCCTCGGCCCACACCGCATCGAAGTGCGGGCGGGTGGCCTCTATGTACCGCTCGTTGGCCTCCATCAGCGCCTTCGCGGCCCTGTTCGGGTCCGACATTACCTCTTCGGGCAAGCCGGTCGCCGTTGGCTTTATCACCGATCCAAAAGTCAAGTCTCCGTTGCTCATGTTTTCTCCAGGGATCAGGGGTCGGTAGTCCTTCGTCAATACTCCATTACCGCCACCCGCTCGCGCTCAAGGCACTCGAGATCGGCTGGGGTGTCTATGTCGAGGGCGGTGCCCGGCGACCAGTACACTTCGACGCGCGCTCCTGCGGCATGGGCCAGGGCCTGGTGCCTGCTAAAGCTGTCGTGGCCGAAGGCGAAGCGGGCCAGCGACGCGGGGTGGGCAAGCAGGATGTTAGTGCCATGTCCGTGCCTGTCGGGGGCGAGGACCACCGTGTTTTGCGGCTCACCCATGTCCGCGATGTCCAGTATCTCGCCGGGCGACAATAGCAGCAGGTCGGCGAACGCCACCAGCAGCGCATCAGCCCCCTCGTCGGAGGCCCACTCGCGCCCCTGTTCCAACAGATTGTTCAGGCCAACTCGCGTTTGCTGTAGCAGCGCCACGCCAGGCGGCAGGCCGGGCAGGTTCAGGTCGGGGCTGATTACCACGATACGGCTTACGGCTCCCGACGCAACGATAGCGTGCAGGACGTGGCCCAGCATATCGAAGGCGAGCGTGGCACGCTCTTGGGGCGACAAATAGTCCGCGAGCCTGCTCTTGGCCTCGCGCAGGCTCTTGACCGGCACAACGGCCACTGTGTTCATCGTCCGGCACTCTCCACTGCCAACTTCCGGCAGAAGCCCAACACCTGTTCGGCCAGCGCCGCCCTGTCTGCCTGGCTGTTCATTATGGTATCGGTTATCTCCACCTGTATGCCCATTTCGCTAATACGGGGGGCCAGCGCCCGGTCGAGATTGTCTATTACTATACCATCAATCAGCCCTCTGTATATAGCCGCCACACCAGCCGCCGACACTTCATGCCCCAGGCTTCGGAGCATACCGGCAGCCGGGCCTTTGAGCGCCTCGCCGCCCACTATCGGACTGATAGCTACTTTTGGCGCTTGCGAACTTTCTATCCCCTCCCTCATGCCGGGTACCCATAGAATCGGCCCGATGCTGACGATGGGGTTGGATGGGCAGAAGATAATCGCGGAGGCTTCTTCGAGTGCGGTGTCTACTTGCGATGTAGGGTGTGCCTCTTCGATCCCTTTGAACGTTACACCTGTTACGGCGTCGCTATGCCCGCGACGCACGAAGTAATCTTGGAAGTC
>JBBSGN010000438.1:0-3630 GCA_038254085.1 Chloroflexia bacterium
GGAACTGCCTCCGAAGCAACCCTGGTGGAGATTCAAGTAATGGCCTACTTGTTAGGCATCGACATAGGCACGTCGGGTGCGAAGGCGCTCATCATTGACGTTGAGGGGAACTCGGTGGCATCCGCGACGTGTGAATACCCGATGTACACCCCCAGGCCGCTATGGGTTGAGCAGGACCCGGAGGCGTGGTGGTCCGCGACCGTGCTTGCTGTCCGCGAGGTAATGCACAAGGGTGGTATCGCTCCACAACAAATTGCAGGAATAGGTCTAACAGGTCAAATGCACGGGCTAGTCTTACTCGACAATCACGGCAAAGTGCTTCGCCCATGTATCATGTGGAACGACCAGCGCACCGGTGTGCAATGCGAAGCTATCACTGCGTCTCTAGGTAATGAGCGCCTGCTGGAACTTATCGCCAATCCCGTCTTACCAGGCTTTACCGCGCCCAAAATCGTCTGGGTACGTGAAAACGAACCTGAGGTATACAGCCAAATAGCTAGTGTATTATTGCCGAAAGACTACATTCGCTACCGTTTGACTGGCGAACTCGCTACTGAGGTGTCAGATGCGTCCGGCACCGCGCTCCTCAACGTGCGGGAGAGAAACTGGTCTGTAGAGATGCTGAACGCTCTCGACATACCCGCTAAGTGGATGCCGTCATGCTTCGAGTCGCAAGAGGTTAGCGCGCGAATATCCGTAGAAGCGGCTGTACAGACCAGCCTTATTGCAGGCACACCTGTTGTAGGAGGGGGCGGCGACCAGGCTGCCCAGGCGGTCGGGAGCGGCATCGTCTGGCAGGGGACTATATCGGTGACGCTCGGCACGTCAGGCGTGGTATTCGCGGCAACCGAGCAGTTTTTGATGGAGCCACAAGGGCGCCTTCATGCCTTCTGTCATGCGATTCCGGGTAGATGGCACCTGATGGGTGTGATGCTCTCAGCGGCGGGGTCGTTGCGTTGGTATAGGGACGTACTGGGTCAGCAGGAAGTCGCTCAGACTGGCTCCTCCGGCACAGATGCCTACGATGTCTTCACAGCCCAGGCGGAAGGAGCGCCCGCAGGCTCCGAAGGGTTGATATTCCTCCCATATCTGTCAGGTGAGCGCACCCCCTACCCCGACCCTGATGCTCGCGGGGCGTATATCGGGCTGACCCTGCGCCACGACAAGAGACACCTGGTGCGCGCTGTGCTGGAGGGAGTGGCATATGGCCTGCGGGACTCCCTTGAATTAATGAGAGCAATGGGTGTAGAAATCAACCAGGTGCACACTTCGGGCGGCGGCGCCCGCAGCCATCTTTGGCGGCAGATACTCGCCGATGTCTTCGACTCCGAAATCGTGCTGACCAACGTCACCGAGGGTGCTGCCTTCGGTGCGGCTCTCCTGGCAGAAGTGGGGGCAGGAGTTTACAGAAGCGTAGATGAAGCCTGCGCCGCTACCGTCCGCATCACCGATACCGTTGAGCCGGGTCCAAACAAGAGCATCTACGCCGGCCATTACTCAATCTACCGCTCCCTCTATCCCACTCTGGCTTCCACGTTCAAACGCCTGGGGTCGGTAGTTGGTAGTCGGTAATCAGTAGTCGGTGGTCGGTGGTCGGTCGTCCGTCGTCCGTGGTCGGTTATTACACAATACTCACGCAATACGCAACACGCTCCATTACCGAGGTATCGCAATGGTAGACCTATCCGGCAAGGTGGCTCTCGTCACGGGCGCGAGCAAAGGCATAGGGCACGATCTGGCCCTGGGTCTAGCGCGGGCGGGTGCGGCGGTAGTTGCCAACTTCAACGCCGACGAGGCGGGAGCGCACGCGGTTGTGGAGCAGATACGCGCTTCTGGTGGCAATGCAATAGCGGTCGGCGCTGATATTGCCTCAGTGGCGGGCAGCCGCGAGTTGGTGGACAGCGCCGCGCGAGAGTTCGGGAGGCTCGACATTGCCTGCTGCCACGCCGGTGTTACTAGTTGGGGCAAGTTTCTTGATTACACCGAGGAAGCATTCGACGCGGTGGTCAACACAAACCTCAAGGGGACCTACTTCACCGCGCAGGCCGCCGCACGCCAAATGGTCGCGCAAGGCGCGGGAGGGCGCATCATCGTCACTTCGTCAGTGACTGGCAACCAAGCCGTGCAGTACCTATCTGCCTACGCGATGAGCAAAGGGGGCCTGCAAATGCTCACGCGCAACCTTGTGCTGGAGCTTTCGCCCTATAATATAACTATCAACGCCGTCGCCCCGGGGGCCATCGTCAATGAGCGCAACCTGGCCGACGATCCAGAATATGATAGCAAGTGGGCGGGAGTCATCCCCTTGAGGCGAGCCGGGCAGCCGCAAGACGTGGTGGCAGCGGCCCTCTTCTTCGCCTCCGACGAAGCCGCGTTCATCACAGGCACAACGCTGGTGGTAGATGGCGGCTGGACCTGCTACAGCCCCACCCCAGGCTTCGAATTCGTCGAGCGCGAGGGGCGGATTGGGACTTGAGGACGGGTGTCGGGTGTCGGGTGTCGGGTGAAGGACGGTGGACGAAGGACGACGTAAGAGAGATAAATGACCCTTATCAGAATTGATACCCCCATAAACCCATATCGAGACCACGTTCAGGGGAAGGCTAATGAGCCTATCACGGTGGCCGCGCTGCTGGACCGCGCTTATCAGTTGCATGGCGTAAGGACCGATTGCACGCTTGAGGCTATCTACGACAGGCTTGAGGGAAACGCGCCGCGTATTGCCATAATCGGCGGGTCGTCCGACCACCCGGCGCACGTCAAGGACTGGGACACCATGTTGCGGGCGGCGGTGAGCATCTGGCAGCACGGAGGCGTGCCATTCTACTTCTCGATCCCTGTAGTGTGCGACGGGACCGCGCAGAGCACGATGGGGATGTCCTATTCCCTCCAGTCCCGTAATGCTGTCACCTCGATGGTGGTCAACCAGATGGAGGGGCAGCAGTACCACGCGGCCTTCGTGATACAGGGCTGCGATAAGACCCCGATGGCGATAGTGTCGGCGCTCGCCCACCTGGATAGGGTGAGGCGGATGCGTGGGGAAGCGCCAGTGTGGGGCACATTTGCCCCCGCGCATGTCCTCAAAGGGGGCACGATACCCGCTGATGTAGTGGAGCAGATACGTAGCCTGGCCCGCCGTGTGGAAGCGGCTGGGCTACACGACCTGGCCGACGACATAGAAGATAACCTTCTGTACATACTCCAGTGTTCCTCAAACGAGGTCTTCCAGGGACTTTTCGAGCGGGCAGTGCAGGAGGGCATGATGACTGCCGGGGAGCACAAAGACCTGGAGAAGAGGCTGGCGGTCAGCACCTGCGACTCGGCGGGGGGCATCTGCGCCTTCCACGGCACGGGCAACTCGTCGCGCGATGTGGTGGCAGCGTTCGGGCTGGTCCACCCCTCGGTAGAGCTCCTTACCACGCCCCCAACGCAGGCACAGGTGGATGTGTCTATTGGCGCTCTTTTTGGCATACTCAACAAGCCGGACTACTCAGCGGGTAACATAGCGGCGAGGAACATTGCCAACGCGATTCGGGTGCATAGCGCGCTGGGCGGCTCCTCCAACCTGATGATGCACATTGTGGCGGCGATGGTCTACGCAGGGTATAACTTCAGCCTGTGGTTCGCCTA
>JBBSGN010000439.1:0-3630 GCA_038254085.1 Chloroflexia bacterium
CGTCACCACCGTCACCCCACTGGCAAACGACCCCATGACCCGCAGGAACAGATGCTTGTCTATCATTGGTATTGGTTTCTCACAAGCTTGGTTATTAGTTGTGTATCGAGGCTTCTACGGGTGCGTTATGCGTAAAACGTAAAGGCTTAGTCTTACGTTTTACGCATTACGAGTCGGTTCCTAATCGCTCCAATCCCCTGTACAGCACACTCTACAACATCGCCGGGACGGAGGAACTCCGGCGGCTGGCGGGCGAAGCCTACGCCCTCGGGGGTGCCGGTGGCTACGATGTCTCCTGGCTCTAGCGTCATGCCGAGCGAAATTGCTTCAACGATGCCGGCAACGTCAATTATCATGGAGCGTGTGTTGTCGCGCTGCTTCTCGACGCCGTTGACTAGGCATGAGATGTCTAGGTTGTTGGGGTTGGGCAATTCGTCGGCGGTGACTATCCAGGGGCCGGTGGGGCAGGAGCCGTCGAGGCTTTTCCCCTTGAACCACTGGTCGCCATACCGCTTTTGCGCATCGCGGGCGGTGACGTCGTTCAGCACCATATAGCCGAAGATGTAGGACATGGCCTCGGCCCGCTTGATGTTCTTCCCGTTACGTCCGATTATCAAGGCAAGCTCTGCCTCGTAATCCATTCGTTCGCTGATGCTGGGATCGAAAGGGATGTCACCATAGGGGCCTATCACGGCGGTAGGGGCTTTGGTGAAGATGGCCGGGTATTCGGGCGGCTGCTCGGTAAGCTCCTCGCCCCAGGCGCGAGCAGACTCGGCTCGGTGCGCGGCGTAGTTGCGCCCCAGGCAGACGATGTTCTTCCTCGGTTTGGGTATAGGCGCAAGGAGCCTGCGCGGTTCGAGCGGCACGAGGGCGCCCGCCGCTTGCAGATCGTCCTTAGCGGCCTCCAACGCCGCCCTTACTCGGTCAAGCCCTTCGCCACCCCAGGTAATCAAGTCTAGCATGTCGAGGGGGCCGCGCTGATACGATCCATCCGGCGGTGACAACCAGGTCGCCAGATCTATAATGCTATCGTCTCGTATCACACCGATACTGGGCCATCCCGCGTCGGATTGAAAGGTTACTAAGCGCATACTGCTCCTCACGCTTCACGTTTTACGTTTCACGCATTACGTCCCTATCTCGCCTTCCCGATTTCCTCCACAGCAGAAGGATTCTCAAGTGACGAGATGTCACCCAGGTCTTCGCTTAAGTACTTGGCGCGGATTACGCGGCGCATGATCTTGGCGTTGCGCGTCTTGGGCAATTCGTTGACGAACAGCACTCGCTTGGGGGCCAGGCTCTTACCCAGTTGCCCTATGATTGCCTCGGTTATCTCCGTCCGTAGCGCATCAGACGGCTGGTGTTGGGGGCGCAGGATGGTGAAGACTATCACCGACTCGCCCTTTAGCTGATCGGGCACGCCAATCGCGGCGGCCTCGCTGACTGCGGGGTGGCTGACGGCTGCCGATTCGACCTCGGCGGGGCCGAGCCGCTTGCCCGCCACCTTGATGGTGTCATCGGAGCGGCCCAGGATGTACCAGTAGCCGTCGTCATCAACCTCGGCCCAGTCGCCATGCACCCACAGGCCGGGTATGCGCGAGAAGTAGGTCTCGATGTATCGCTGCTGGTCGCCCCAGAAGCCACGCGTCATGCCGGGCCAGGGGCCGCGCAAGGCAAGCTCACCCACCGCGCCGCGCACCGCATTGCCCTGCTCGTCCACCACGTCGGCGGCCATGCCCGGCACGGGCGCGTTGAACGATGTGGGCTTGATGGGCAAGAGCGGGTTGCAACAGAGGATGCCACCCGATATCTCGGTGCCGCCGGAGTAGTTGATGACCGGGCAGCGCCCACCGCCCACCTTATTAAAGTACCACCACCAGGGGTCGGGGTTCCAGGGTTCGCCCGTCGAGCCGAGGAACAGCACCGAGGAGAGATTGTGCTTGTCCACCCACTCGTCGCCCTGCGACATGAGGGCGCGTATGGCGGTGGGCGAGATGCCCAAATGGGTGATATGGTGGCGCTCCAGCATGGCCCACACGCGGTCCGGCTCAGGGTAGTCGGGTGTGCCATCGTACATGAAGAGGGTCGCGCCAAGCATGAGCGCGCCGCTGATGGCCCACGGCCCCATCATCCAACCGATGTCTGTATACCAGAACATGATGTCGCCCGGCTGTACGTCGAAGCATTGGGCCATGTCCTGCGCGCCCTTGATGGGGAAGCCGCAATGTACGTGTTGCGCTCCCTTTGGCTTGCCCGTCGTGCCCGATGTGTAAATAATCATGTAAAGCTGCTCGGCGTCGGTATGCACGCTCTCGCACCGGGCAGACTGCCCCTCCATCAGCGAGTCCCACCACACATCTCGGTGCTCATTCCAGGGGACATCCCGGCCCAGCCTCCGGTAGACTACCACCTTCTCGACGGACGGCGCTTCGTCTGCGGCCTGGTCGGCGACCTCTTTCATAGCCACCGGCTTGCCGCGCCGCGTGAAGCCGTCCGCTGTGACCAGCACCTTTGCGCCGCAGTCGTTCAGGCGGCTGGCAACCGAGGGGGCTGCGTAGCCGGAGAAGATAGGGATGAAGATTGCGCCTATCTTGCCGCAGGCCAGCATGGCGATTGCCACCTCAGGCGTGAAGGGCATGTAGAGGCCCACTCGGTCGCCTTCTTTTACACCGAGCGAGCGCAAGCCATTGGCGAAACGGCACACCTCGGCGTGAAGCTGGCCGTAGGTGAGGGCCACCATCTTCGAGGCCACGCCTTCTTCGCCCTCGAAGATGATGGCAGTGCGGTCGCGGCCCTCGCCTGCCGCGTGCTTGTCGAGCGCGTCGTGGACATAGTTGTACTTTGCGCCGGTG
Organism: Chloroflexia bacterium; assembly: GCA_038254085.1. Classification (GTDB taxonomy): domain Bacteria; phylum Chloroflexota; class Chloroflexia; order QHBQ01; family JADMIH01; genus JADMIH01. The sequence continues at coordinate 2,853 of JBBSGN010000439.1, forward strand.
AACCAGGTGGTCCACTGCCAGCCACGGCTGGTGTCCATCACTTTCGTATACGGCGTATAGAACTCGACGCCGAGGTCTTCTATAGCCGCCTTCCAGAACCATTCAGGCGAAGCGGCTGCTTTGTTCAGCAGCTCCTCGAAATCGGTTACGCCCTGTCGCTCTATGAACGCTTTCAGCCGTGAGCGCTCCAGGTAGAACGGGGTAGGCCGCCAGGCTATATCTGAAGCGTGCGGGTCGTCTTGCCCGCAGGGGATGTTGGTCGCTTCCAGGCGCGAGGGATACTTTTCGCTCACCACGCCCTCCTATCGTGCGTTAGGTATGTCCCTTCATGGTACATCCCGACAGCCTGTGGCGTCAACTTTGCTTGAGGATCGTGTTCCATCAACAGTCGGGGACCAATAATCGGGGGATTGAAACGCAAAGACGCAAAGAACTTTATTATGGAGGTTGGGGCTATAGAGGGCGCAGAACGAAGACCGAGAGTTGCCAACCTCTCACTTATTCTCTGCGCGTCCTTTGCATCTTTGCTTTTAGGGTATTCTTGATTAGCCCCCTACTGTCAGTGGAACCTGAGGACCGGGACACAAAACGTAAAAAGAATCGCTCTCTTACGTTTTACGTTTTACGTTTTACGCTTCCCACCTCACAGCTTTGAGCGCGGTTACGGTAACGCTAGCGGGCATCGTCTCGATAGCGTCCGAAAGCTGGTTTCTGGCAGTCCCTTCACTTTCGGCGTTCTGGGCGATCTTACCTGCAATGAACTTCCACCAGACGCCGA